>DATJZY010000051.1 GCA_035577985.1 Candidatus Eisenbacteria bacterium | reverse complement strand
TCGGCTTCCGCGAGCTTGTAGCCCTGGCCCTTGCGCGTCACGATGTGCAGGAACTGCGGCCCGTGCAGTCCCTTGATGTTCTTCAGGGTCGGCAGCAGCGAGTCGAGGTCGTGGCCGTCGATCGGACCGATGTAGTTGAAGCCGAACTCCTCGAACAGCGTCGACGGCACCACCAGCCCCTTCGCGTGCTCCTCGACCTTCTTGGCGAGCTCCCACAGCGGCGGCACCGGCGAGAGCACCTTCTCCGCCGCCCGGCGCGCGGCGGCGTAGAACCGGCCCGACACGAGCCGCGCGAGGTAGCGGTTCATCCCGCCGAGCGACGGCGAGATCGACATCTCGTTGTCGTTGAGGATGACGAGCAGATCGGCGTCGGCGTCGACCACGTTGTTCATCGCCTCGAACGCCATGCCGGCCGACATCGCGCCGTCGCCGATCACCGCGATCACCCGCCGGTTCTCGCCCTTGCGGCGGGCCGCCACCGCCATCCCGAGCGCGGCGCTGATCGACGTGCTCGAGTGCGCGGTGCCGAAGGTGTCGTACGGCGACTCCGCGCGCCGCGGAAAGCCCGAGATGCCGCCGAGCATGCGCAGGCGCGCCATCCCCTCCCGCCGGCCGGTGAGGATCTTGTGCGGGTAGCTCTGGTGGCCGACGTCCCAGACGATCCGGTCCTCCGGCGTGTTGAACACGTGGTGGAGCGCGATCGTCAGCTCGATCGTGCCGAGGTTCGACGAGAGGTGACCGCCGGTGCGGCTCACCGACTCGAGCACGAAGGCGCGCAGCTCGTAGGCGAGCTGGCCGAGGGCTTTCCGGTCGAGCTTGCGGAGGTCGGACGGGTCGTTGATCGTCTGGAGGAGTTCGTACGCCACGGCGGAATAGCAGCGGGAAGCGCGGATGACGCGATTGTAACCCGTCTACAACCCCTCCCGCGCCGGGGTCAGAACTCCCGCGTGACGATGAAGTCCGCGAGATCCCGCAGGCGCGCGGCGCGGGCGCCGAAGCCTTCGAGCGCGGCGTGCGCGTCGCGGCGCAGCTCCTGGGCGAGCGCCTTCGCACGCGCCACGCCGAGCAGCGCAACGTAGGTCGGCTTGCCCTGGGCAGCGTCCTTGCCGGCGGTCTTCCCGAGCGTCGCCGTCGGCGTTTCCGCGTCGAGGACGTCGTCGACGACCTGGAACGCGAGCCCGACGCACTTCGCGTAGCGGTCGAGCTGGGCGGACTCTGGTCCCGCGAGCGGCCGCCCGCAGCGCGCGCCGAGCGCGACCGACGCGCGGATGAGCGCGCCGGTTTTCAGGATGTGCATGAACTCGAGCTCCGGCAGGGTCAGCGAGTGGCCGACCGCGGCGAGATCGATCGCCTGCCCGCCGGCCATGCCCCGGGTACCGCTTGCGACCGCCAGCGCGTGCACCATCTCGAGCTGGACCGCCGGCTCGTCGGCGAGGCCGCCGCCCGCCAGGGTCTCGAACGCGAGCGACTGCAGGCCGTCGCCGACGAGGAGGGCCGTCGCCTCGTCGAACTCGACGTGGACCGTCGGCTTGCCGCGGCGGAGCACGTCGTCGTCCATGCACGGCAGGTCGTCGTGCACGAGCGAGTACGCGTGGATGAGCTCGAGCGCGCAGGCGACCGCGTCGAGCCGCTCGGGTGAGCTCCCGGCGAGTTCGCCGGCGGCGAACGCGAGCATCGGCCGTACGCGCTTGCCGCTGCCGAGGACGGCGTAGCGCATCGCCCGGTGCAGGCGCTGGGGGGCGTGGTCGGCCGGCGGGACAATCCGTTCCAGCGCGCGCTCGACGCGCGCCTGGACCGTCGCCATCCAGTCGCGGAGGTCAGCCTTCGGCGTCGTCACCGGGGAGCGCCTTCAGCGCCTCGTCTTCGAGCATCCGCACCTGCGCCTGCGCCTGGGCGAGACGCCCCTGGCAGTACTTCGCGAGCTCGATGCCGCGCCGGTGCGCGGCGAGGGACTGCTCGAGCGAGAGCGTCCCCCCCTCCATCGACTGGACGATCTTCTCGAGCTCGGCGAGCGCCGCCTCGAAACTCTTGGGAGCGTCCTCGGCCGCGCCGTTGGCGGGGCTGGCGGCGTTCCTGGCCATCCGCCCGCGC
>DATJZY010000050.1 GCA_035577985.1 Candidatus Eisenbacteria bacterium | reverse complement strand
CGGAGGCGTTCGGGTCGGTCGCCTGCACCGTGATCACCGGCGGCGGCATGTCCGCGATCGTGACCGTGTCCTGGCTCGGCGTCCCGAGGTCGTAGGCTGCACCGTCCGCGAGTGTGAGCGTGACCGTTTCGTTGCCCTCGATGAGTCCGTCGTTCACGGGCGTGATCGTCACGTCGACGGTCGACGAGCCGATCGGGAAGTCGGCGAGGGAGCTGATGATGCTGTAGTCGAGGCCGTTGGTCGCCGTGCCGCCGATCGCGAAGCTCACCGTGAGGGTTGCGGCGGTGCTGCCGGTTCGCGTGAGGGTGAACGTGCCGGCGACCGGGCCCGCCTCGGACGCGTTCGGCATCGACGCCATGATCGTCACGACGGGGAGGGTGCTCGTCGTCGTGCTCGTGCTGGTGGTCGTCGAGGTGGTCGAGGTGGAGGTCGTGGTCGACGACGTGGTGCTGGTCGTGGTGGTCGTCGAGGCGAGCGACGTGCTCGTCGTGGTGCTCGTGCTCGACGTGGTGGTGGTCGTCGTGCCCGGTGTGCCGTCGGCGATCGTCACCGTGGCCATGGCCGGTGTGCCGGCGTCGTACTGCGCCCCGTCGTCGATCGTCACCACGACGGTCTCGTCGCCTTCGACGAGCGCGTCCGGGCCCGGCGTGATCGTCAGGGTCGCCGTGGCCGAGCCGGCGATGAAGTCGACCAGCGAGCTCACGGCCGCGTAGTCGCTGCCGTTCGTCGCCGAGCCACCGACCGTGATGGTCGCCGTGAGCGGGAAGGTCGCATCGCCGGTGCGGGTGAAGGTGAAGGTGCCGGTGTCGGGTCCCACCTCGGACGCGTCGGGATCGGTCGCCTCGACCGTGACGATCGGCGTCGGGTTGTCGGAGATCGTGACGCTGTCCTGCGTCTGCGCGCCCAGGTCGTACGAGGCGCCGGGCTGGAGCGTCAGGGTGACCGTCTCGTCACCCTCCACCGTGCCGTCGTTGGTCGGCGAGATGGTGACGACCGCCGTCGCCGAGCCCGGATCGAAGGCGGCGAGGGAGCTGATGATCGCGTAGTCTGTTCCGTTCGTCGCCGTGCCACCGATCGTGAAGCTGACGGTGAGCTGCATCGACGTGTCGCCCGTGCGCGTGAGGGTGAACGTGCCGTCGTCGGGCCCGACCTCCGAGGCGGCCGGGTCGGTCGCGGCGATCGTCACGATGGGCAGCGTGCTCGTGGTCGTGCTGCTGCTCGTGCTCGTCGACGTGGTGCTGGTCGACGTGGTGGTCGACGACGAGGTGGTGCTCGAGCTGGTCGACGACGACGACGTGGTGCTGCTCGAGGTCGTCGTGCTGGACGAGGTCGACGTGGTGGTGGTCGCCGTGCCGTCGGCAATGGTGACCGTTGCCATCGTGTCGACCCCGAGGTCGTAGTCGACGCCGTCGATGAGCGTCAGGTCGGCGGTCTCGTCGCCTTCGACGTCGGCGTCGGCCATGGGCGTGATCGTGACCACGGCCGTCGACGAGCCAGGGTCGAAGACGGCGAGGGGGCTGATGATCGCGTAGTCGGTGCCGTTCGTGGCCGAGCCGCCGATGGTGACGTTGACGGTGAGCTGCATCGACGTGTCGCCGGTGCGCGTGAGCGTGAAGGTGCCGTCGTCGGGGCCGACCTCGGAGGCGGCGGGATCCGTCGCCACGATCGTCACGAGCGGCAGGGTCGTCGTGGTGGTGGTGCTGCTGCTCGTCGTCGTGGACGTCGACGAGGTGGTGGACGACGACGTCGTGGTCGACGACGAGGTCGTGCTCGTCGTGGACGACGAGGTGGTGGTCGAGGACGAGGTCGTCGTGGAAGACGTCGTGGTCGAGGAGGACGTGGTGGTGGAGGACGACGTCGTGGTGGACGACGACGTGGTCGTGGACGATGACGTGGTGGTCGAGGACGACGTGGTCGTCGAAGAGGACGTCGTCGACGAGGTGCTCGTGGTCGTGGTGTCGGTCGTGCTGGAGCTGCTGCTGGTGCTCGACGACGACGACGTGGTCGTGGGCGGCGGATCGTCGGCGATGGTGACCGTGTCCATCGTGTCGACGCCGAGATCGTAGTCGACGCCGTCGACGAGCGTGAGGGAGACGGTCTCGTCGCCCTCGACGTCGGGATCGGCGAGCGGCGTGATCGTCACGATTGCCGTCGGCGATCCCGGGTCGAAGTCGACCGAGGTGCCGATGGTCGTGTAGTCGGTGCCGTCGGTCGCCGATCCGCTGATCGTGTAGTCGACCGTGAGCCCGGCCGTCGTGTCGCCGACGCGCGTGAGCGTGAACGTGCCGTCGTCGGGGCCGGCCTCCGACGCGCTCGGATCGGTCGCGACGATCGTCACGACGGGCGTCTGCGCGCGTGCCGCGAGCGGGAGGGCGGTCGCAGCGAGCGCAACGAGCCACACGACCGCCGCGCCACGGCCCCCGCCGCTACCACCACCCACGAGTCCACCAATAGCGGGATTGGCCCCGAGGGTCCAACACAGGCACTGCGCACAGCTTGGCTGCCTTGCCTCAGTTCCATTTTGGAACCATAGGATCCCCCGTGCGCTGGCGGGACGTCGGCAAGCTCGACTGCACGATCGCGCGGACGCTGTCCGTGATCGGCGATCGTTGGACGCTTCTCGTCCTGCGCGACCTGTTCCTGGGGACGCGGCGGTTCGACGGGTTCCAGGCGAGCCTCGGCATCTCGCGGCATCGCCTCGCCGACCGGCTCGCGAAGCTCGTGAAGCACGGCGTGCTGCGGCGGGAGCGCTACCAGGATCGGCCGCCGCGCTTCGAGTATCGGCTGACCGAAAAGGGTCACGACCTCTACGGCGTCATCGTCACGATCGCCGGGTGGGGCGACAAGCACATGGCAGGCAGGAAGGGGCCGCCCGTCGAGCGCGTGCACGACCGGTGCGGGCGTGCGACGACGCTGCGGCTCACGTGCGAGCACTGCGGAGATCCGGTGACGGCGCGCGACATGACGGCGCGCCCGGGACGCGGCCACCGCGCGCAACAGGAGGCTCGATGACGACGACGGCAGCGGCAACGGGGACGAATCTTCCGACGGTGTGCGTACTCTGCAGCCACAACTGCGGGATTCGCGTCGACGTGAAGGACGGCCGCATCGTCGCCGTGCGCGGCGACGAGACGAACCCCATCACCCACGGCTACGTGTGCAACAAGGCGTTCAGCATCGCCCATTACGTCGAGCACGGCGACCGCATGCGCCACCCGATGCGCCGCCGTCCCGACGGCACGTTCGAGCAGATCGACTGGGACACGGCGGTCCGCGAGGTCGGCGCCAAGCTGGCCGAGATCCGCCGCCGGCACACACCCCGGTCGATCGCGCTCGTCGGCGTGGGCGGGCAGGGCAACCACATGGACGCGCCCTACGCCCTCGGCTTCCTGCGCGGCATCGGCTCGCGGCGCTGGTTCAACGCGTTCGCCCAGGAGAAGACGCAGCACAACCTGCTCGACCAGTGGATGTTCGACGCGTCGCCGACGGCGTTCCTGCACGCCGACGTGGACCATGCGCGCTTCTTGCTCGTCCTCGGCACGAATCCGAAGATCTCGAACCGCGGCCACAACGCGACCGACACCTTCAAAACGCTCGCCGACGACAAGACGCGCACGGTCGTGGTCGTCGATCCGCGCGAGACCGAGACGACGCGCGGCGCGACGCGGCACCTGCGCGCTCGCCCCGGCACCGATGCCTATCTCCTGCTGGCGATGGCGGCGGTCATCGTGCGCGAGGGGCTCGACGACGAGGCGTTCGTCGACGGGAGCACGATCGGGCTGGACGCGCTGCGCGCCGAGCTCGCGGCCGTCGACGTGGCGCGGATGGCGGCGCGCTGCGGCCTCGACGTCGACGCCGTCCTCGAGACGGCGCGCGGCTTCGCCCAGGCCGAGTCGGCGGCCATCTTCTTCGATCTCGGCGTCGAGCAGACCCCGTTCTCGACCCTCATCTCCTACCTGATCCGCGCGCTGCTCGTGCTCACGAACAACCTCGGGCGGACCGGCGGCTGCGTGTTCCTCGAGTCGTTCCTGCCGCCCGTCGTCGACCCGAGCCTGGTCCGCGATCCCGAACGGGCACTCGTGTCGGGCATTCCCGCCATCCGCGCGCTCGGCAACGCCGGCATGTTCTCGCCTTCGCTCGTGCCCGAGGAAATCCTGGTCGATCACCCCGAGCGCATCCGCGCGGTCGTCGTCGAGGGGTCGAACCCGCTCCTCTCGTACTCGGACGCGCAGCGCTGGCGCGCGGCGCGCGAGAAGCTGGATCTCCTCGTCGTCATCGACCCCGCGATGACCGAGACGGCGCGGCTCGCCGACTACGTCCTCCCCACGCCGACCGGGTACGAGAAGTGGGAGACGGCGGCGTTCCCGCGCGGCGCGCCGGAGATCTTCGTGCAGGTGCGGCCGCCGGTCGTGCCGATGATGCCCGACACGCTCCCCGAGCCCGAGATCTACGTCCGCCTCGCGGAGGCGATCGGGCTCTTCGGGGAGCCGCCCGCCGAGCTCCACGAGCTGGCGAAGCACGCGCACACGCCCGAGGGGGCGATGGCCTTCCTCGGCACCGCGCAAGCGGCCGCCACGCAGGGCGAGAACCAGCTCATCTTCTGGACCTATCGGACGCTGGGGCCGTACCTGCCGTCGCCGTCGCTGGCGGCGATGTGGCTGCTCGCCCACTTGAACGCCATGTTCCGCACCGAAAGCGTCGTGCGCACGCTCGGCCCCGAGTGGGAGGGGAAGATGCCCTTCGATCTCGGCACCGAGATCTTCCGCCGCATCGTCGAGCACCCCGAGGGCGTCGAGATCGCGCGCCAGCGCATGGCGACGAACCTCGAGGACCACCTCGGCTTCGCCGATCGCAAGTTGCGGCTCGCGCCCGAGCCGATGATGGGCGAGATCCGGCGTGCGATCGCGACCGAGCCCACGGTCGATCCCGCATACCCCCTCGTCATGGCGGCCGGGCTCCGCACGCGCTGGACGGCCAACACCGTGCAGCGCGATCCCGCGTGGCGGAAGGGGAAGGGGCCGCACTGCGCCCTCAACCTCTCGCCGGGCGACGCCACGTCCCTAGGCATCCGCGACGGCGACCAGGTGCGGGTTTCCACGCATCGCGGCAGCCTCACCATGCCGGCGCAGCTCGACCCGAAGCTCATGACGGGCCACGTCTGGATGCCGAACGGCTTCGGCATGGTTTCGGCCGACGGCGTCGTCAACGGCGCGAACCAGAACGAGCTGACGGACGTCGCGGATCGGGATCCGTTCACCGGGATCCCGCACCACCGGTACGTGCGGGTCCGCGTCGAGCGCGTCTAGGGGACCGTCGTCGCGGGAACGCGCGCGCCGACCGTTCGCATCTCTCAGGCTTCGAGGATGCGGCTGCGGATCGCGAAGCGCACCAGCTCGGCCGTGTTGTGGAGATCGAGCTTCTCCATGACGCGCTTGCGGTGGCTCTCGGCCGTGTGGATGGAGATGTCGAGGAGGCTCGCGATCTCCTTGCTGGACCGGCCCTCGGCGATGAGCTGCAGGACCTGGCGCTCGCGATCTGTCAGGATGGCCAGCGCGTCGTCGGTGGCCGGCGCCTCGGGGGCGAGGAAGCTCTCGCGCAGGAGCGACGACACGGCCGGGCTGAAGAACGATCCGCCGCCGGCGACGGCCTTCACCGCACGCACGAGGTCGAGGTCGTCGGCGTCCTTGAGAACGTAGCCGTGCGCACCGGCCTTGAGGCTGCGGCGCACATACGCCACGTCGCCGTGCATGCTGAGGATCACGATCTTGACGGCAGGATCGACCTTCGCCATCTGCGCGGCGGCGTCGATGCCGTTGAGCAACGGCAGGCCGATGTCGACGATCGCCACCGTGGGGTGGAGCTGGCGGACCAGCTCCACCGCCGCCAGCCCGTCGCCCGCCTCGCCCACCACGCCGATCTCGCCGTCGGCCTGCAGGATGCGGCGGACGCCCTGGCGCACGAGCGTGTGATCGTCCGCGAGCACTACCGTGAGTCGTCCCATGCGCCGTCCTGCCGCACGCCTTTAGTCGATTGTCGCCCCGCAACCTAGTCCCGTCCGAATGGGATGCCCCCCGAGAAAAGGCGGCGAACCTACCTGGATACGGGATGCCGGACCGGCGGTCGGGGCACGTAGCAGCAGGGCCATGCGGATGCTTGCCAAGGCCGTTGCGCCGGTGATGGCCGTCCTCGCGCTCGCCGCGACCGGGCACGCGCAGAGCGCGGCCAGGTGTCAGGCGGACACGTCGAAGGCCTATGCGAAATACGTCCAGACGCGCAGCAAGCTCCTGCAGAAGTGCGAGGACGGGAAGGTCAGCGGAAGGCTGCCGGCATCCCAGGTCTGCGCGAACGAGACGCAGACCGCCACGCTCGTCGCCCGGGCCCGCGATCGGCTCCTCGCCAAGATCACGGCCTCGTGCGGCGGCGCCGACGGCGCCTGCGGCACGGGCGACGACCTCCCGCTGGCGTCGATCGGATGGGGGAGCGATCCCACCTGTCCCGGTTTTCCGGCGGGAAGCTGCAGCGGTTCCATCGCGAGCTGCGGCGACGTCGGCACCTGCGTCGCGTGCGTCGGCGACGCAGCCGTCGATCAGTCGATCGCGCTCTACTACGGCGGCCTCGCGAGCGGGCAGTTCGGCAGCGCCTCGGCGGTGAACCGCTGCCAGCGCGCCATCGGTCGCTACGCGTCGAAGTTCCTCAAGGCGAAGTCGAAGACGCTCGCGCGCTGCTGGCAGGGCCGCTTCAAGGGCCAGCACGCGAACGACTGCCCGAGCCCCGGCGACGGCCGCGCGGCGCTCCTCATCCAGCGCGCGGAGGCGCGCGCACGCTCGAGCCTCTGCAACGCGTGCGGCGGTGCGGACGCGGCGTGCGGCGGCAGCGACGACCTGACGCCGGCGCAGATCGGCTTCGCGGCCTCGTGTCCGTCCGTGACCGTGCCCGGCGGCAGTGCGTGCGGCGGACCGATCGGAGACCTCTCGGCGCTCGTCGACTGCGTGGCGTGCGTGACCGAATTCGACGTCGACTGCGTCGACTCGCTGGGCGTGCACGCGCTCGACCCGTATCCGGCCGAGTGCCGCGGCGGTCCGACGACCACGACCACCAGCACGACGCAGCCGCCGGCGTCGACGACCAGCACGTCGACGACGCAGCCGCCGGGATCGACGACCACCACGACCCTGCCGCCGGGCGCGAGCTTCCTCGACTTCACGACCCGTCCGGCGGGCGGCGTATGCGGGCACACGTACAGCGACACGGCGGGCACCGCGGTGCTGAAGAACCTCACCTGCGGCGGCCTCAGCCTCGGCGCCGGTGGCTCGACCGTTCCGGAGGGGCCGACGCCCGACGGATCGACCAGCCGTTTCACCGCCGACTGCGTCGGCACGACCTGCACGCTCGGGGCGACCACGGCGTCCGGCCCGAGCTTCGACTGCACGGATGCCGGCTGCAAGTTCGGGGCGCCGCTGCCGATCGTCAACGGATCGCTGTCGACCTGCGTGCAGAACACGTTCGCGGCGCCCGCGACCGGTACGCTCGACACGGCAACCGGCGCCGCGAGCACCAACGTGTCGCTCGACTCGAACACCGTCGTGACCGGAGTCAGCGCGCAGCCGTGTCCCATCTGCCGGAGCGGATCGGTCTCGGGCCCGGCCTGCGCCGGAACGCCCGGCAGCCCGTGCACGGGCGTCTGCGAAGGCAGCCCCAACCAAGGAAGCCCCTGCGTCAGCACGAACTCCCAGGGTCTCTCGCGCGACTGTCCGCTACCGGCGTCGGGCCCGGCGGGAAACCGCTGCTACAAGGGGACCAACAACAACGGCGCTTGCACGTCGAGCAGCCAATGTCCCGGCGGCGGCGTGTGCGCCGTCTTCGTCGGACAGATAGGGGTCAATCTGACGCCGCTCGCGACCAGCACGCGAGAGCTGTCGTCGTCCACGGGACTGTTCTGTCCCTCGCAGGCGAGCGCAGGATGCTTCACGAATCCGAACAGCAGCTCCTGTCGCCTGATCCGTGAGACGGGCGTGCCGTCCGGACCCATCACGCCCAACGTCGCGGCGACCGCGACGCTCGCGTCGACCTTCTGCGTGCCCGCCACCGGCAACCTGCTGATCGACGGCGCGGCGTCGCTACCGGGTCCCGGAGCGATCACGCTCCCGGGCACCGTGCTGCTCCTGCAGGCGAGCACCACGACCTCGACGATGCCGTCGGGCTCGACGACGACGAGCACCAGCACAACCGCGGTGCCCACCACGACCAGCACGTCGACGTCGACGGCGGCGACGCCCACGACCACCAGCACGAGCACGACGACGACCCTGCCGGCCGGAACGACGGTCCTCGACTTCACTACCACGCCGGGAGCCGGCGTGTGCGGCACGTCGCGGGACGGGACCTCGGGGCTGATCCAGAACCTCGGATGCGGCACGCTCAATCTCGGTGGAGGGGGCTCGAGCGTTCCGGAGGGTCCCGTCCCCGACGGTGCGACCAGCCGCTACGTCGTCACGAGCTGCGCGGGCAGTGATTGCACGCTCGCGCCGACGAACGCTCCGGCCGGCGTGATCGACTGCACCGGCACCGGCTGCAACTTCGGTCCGCCGCTCCCGATCCCGAACGCGGGTCTCTCGACGTGCATCGTGAACACGCTCGCCGCTCCGGGGAGCGGCACGGTGAACACCGCGACGGGCGTCTTGTCGCTCGGGGTTCCGCTCGACTCGCACGTATTCGTCACCGGGAACGAGGCGCAACCGTGCCCGCTGTGCTCCGCGACCGGATCGCCGAGCAACCCGGGCGTCGGGACGTGCAACGGCGGAACCAATTCCGGCGGCGCCTGCGTCAGCACGAACTCGCAGGGGCTCTCGTCCGATTGCCCGCCGACCGGCAGCGACCTCGGATCGATCTCGGTCGACCTGACGCCGGTCGTGACCGGCACGGCGAGCGACTCGGATCTCGCAGGGCTCTTCTGTCCGGGACAGACCGCGGGTGGCGGCGAGGGCTGTTTCGGCAGCACCGCGTGTCGATCGTTCTCGCAGACCGGAACTCCGGCGGGCGCGCTCGTGCCGGACACCCCGCAGCCGGTCGCGCTCGCGTCGGCGTTCTGCATCCCGGCCACGGGGAATCTCCTCATCGACGGCGCGGCCAGCCTCCCGGGTCCGGGCGCGGCGAGTCTCTCGGGCACGGTCACGCTCTCCGACGTCGGCGTCACGACGACCACGACGACGCTCGCGCCACCCACCACCACCAGCACGACGGGTGCGTCGACGACCAGCACGCCCACGACCACCAGCACCAGCACGACGACGCTCCTTCCGCCGCTCCTCCCGTTGACCGTCGAGTTCTCGAGCACCGGCGGCGGGGGGACCTGCGGATCGACGCGCAACGGCGCGGGCACGATCGTGCAGAACCTCGCCTGCGGCGATCTCGCGCTGGGAGGTGGAGCATCGACACTGCCGCCGTCGACGCTCCCGGACGGCGCCGTCAATCACTTCGCGCTCAACGCCTCCGACCTCGGCTGCGTCCTGTCGCTGCTCACGGCGTGTCCGTTGAGCGCGACCACGTCCGCCGGGCCGGGCTTCGACTGTACGACCACGGGGTGTTTCTTCGGTCCTCCGGTGCCGGTGCCGAACGGTGGCCTCTCGGTGTGCGGCGTCAGCACCTTCGCGAGCCCGTCGAGCGGAACCGTGAACCTGGTGACCGGCGCCACCACGGCCAACGTCGCGCTCGACTTGCATCTCTTCGTCACCGGCAACTCGACGCAGCCGTGCCCGCGCTGCTCGGCGACCGGCACGCCGGGCGCTCCGGGCAGCGGCACCTGCGACCGCGGCGCGCGCGCCGGGCTCGGGTGCACCACGATGAACTCGCACGGCCTCTCGAAGGACTGCCAGCCCGGCGGCAGCGACGGCAGCTTCGATCTGGGCTCGCTGCTCGCGAACCTCTCGCCCGTGACGACGGGGACGGCGAGCAAGTCGAATCCGCTCGGCCTCTTCTGCCCGGGTCAGACGTCCGCCGGTTGCTTCGGCGCGGCGAGTTGTAGGTCCATCACCGAGACCGGCGCCGCGCCGAACGCCGCACTCTCGGCCGTGACCCCGCAACCCGCGACGCTCGCATCGACCTTCTGCGTTCCGGCGAGCGGCAATCTGCTGGTCGACGGGTCCGCCGATCTCCCGGGACCCGCCGCCATCAGCCTCCCCGGGACGATCCGCTCGCAGATGTGAGCGGCGGCGACACGGCGTCCACGCGTAGACCACCACCCCGCGTGGACGCCGTGCCGCCGGTGGATTCCCCACAGCCCGCGCGCTATGGCCTGCCGGTCATGAAGCTCGGCCTCATGCTCGGCTACTGGATGTTCGGCCCCGAGGATCCCATCGACCTCGTCCTCGAAGCCGAGCGCCTCGGCTACGACTCCGTCTGGACCGCCGAAGCCTACGGCTCCGACGCCGTGTCGTACCTCTCGTGGATGGGTGCGCGCACGACGAAGATCAAGCTCGCGACCGGCATCATCCAGATCTCGGCACGCACGCCCGCCTGCGTCGCCATGACGGCGATGACGATCGACCACCTCTCCAAGGGACGGCTGATCCTCGGTCTCGGCGTGTCGGGCCCGCAGGTCGTCGAAGGATGGTACGGACAGGCCTTCCCGCGCCCGATGGAGCGCACGCGCGAGTACGTGGCGCTCTTGCGCCAGATGATCCGACGCGAGGGCCCGGTCGTGTTCGAGGGCAAGCAGTACCAGCTGCCGCTGCGCGGGGGCTCCGGGCTCGGCAAGCCGCTCAAGCTCATCAACGCGCCGCTGCGCACGCACATCCCGATCTACATCGGCGCCGAGGGCCCGAAGAACATCGCGATGGTGCTCGAGATCGCCGACGGATGGCTGCCGCTGTACTACTCGCCCTACCGGCCCGAGGTGTACGCGGAGTCGCTCAGGGACATGCGCCCCGGCTTCGAGGTCGCATGCCCGGTGACCGTGTCGGTGAACGACGATCTCGAGGCGGCGCTCCAGCCCGTGAAGTACATGCTCGCCTTCTACATCGGCGGCATGGGCGCCAAGGGGAAGAACTTCCACCTGAACCTGGTGAAACGCTTCGGCTTCGAACGCGAGGCCGACGAGGTGCAGCGGCTCTTCCTCGAGGGCAAGCGCGCGGAGGCGGCGGCCGCCGTGCCCGACCGGTTCGCCGACGAGATCTCCCTGTGCGGCTCGGCCGCTCGCATCAAGGATCGCGCCCAGGCGTGGAAGAAGAGCCCCGTCACGACGATGCTGGTGGGAAGCCGCGACGCGGCGGCGGTCCGGATCCTCGCCGACGCATTGCTCTGATGGAGCGCGCGTCGAGCGCTAGAACGTGCCCTCGATGCCCCCCGCCGGGATGACGGTGTCGTTGCGTAGGCCCTGGTCGTTCAGCGCGTAAATGCCGTTCGCGTAGAGCATCACGTTGCCCCACACGACGACGCGGATGCCGAACGAGAGGTCGGAGGTGTCCTTGCGACCGAAGTTGAGGCCGAGCAGGGGCTCGCTCACCGTCTGGCCGTTGCTCAGGTGCAGGAACGAGGTGTCGTCGGGCTCCGCGGTGCCTTCGAACTGGCTGCGCCCGAGGTAGGCGAGGTTGAAGTTGATGCGCTTGGTGATGTCGACGTCGACGCCGATGCCGTAGCTCGCCGCGCTCTTCGACACGTTGCTGGCGTCATAGTCGATGCCGAGGTTCATGGTCGGCTCGACACGATCCCACAGTACGGTCGAGAGATAGAGGAAGGGCGACACCTCGACGTCACCCGTGCCCTGGAAGTTGCCATGGCTGCCGGAGGGCAGGCGGAGCACGAGCCCCGCGGCCGAGCGCAGCCAGTCGAGGCGCGGGAGCTGATACTTCGCGCGCAGCAGGATGTCGCCGACGCCGACCGGATTGCCGTTCTCGTAGCCGACGCGCTCCGGCCCGGTCGACGGCGTGAACACGCCGTCGAGACCCGCCGTCGCCACCTCCTGCGCATGCACGCCGAGGCGCATGTTGGTGGCGATGATCGGCAGGAGGATGTTGAGGTCGAGGTCGTCGAGCACGCCCCAGGTGAAGCTGACGGTGGTCACGTAGTTCTGGAGCGCCAGGCTGTAGCGCAGGGTCTGGGCGCGGAAGCCGATCTGGTTGCCGCCGGCGTCGAAGGCGGTCGTGACGATGGGGTCGTTGTTCTGGAGGCGCGTGAGCTGCGTGCCGTCGAATTCGTTGAATTCGACGTACTGGAAGCTGACGCTCACGTTGAACTTGTTCCGGCCGAGGGTGTCGGGGCGCTCGAGGAAGACCGGACCCAGCGTCTCCGACGTCCGCTCGAAGACTTCCAGGGTCGGGTTGTACCGATAGGTGAAGCCCGCCGACGCCGAGGTGATGGGCAGGGCGCGGGCTGCGAAATCGGCGATGTTGTCGGCGAAGGCGTCGAAGGCCGACGTCGGCGCGATGCCGACGGTCTGGGAGGCGTCGCTGAGCTTGCGCTCGAGCGAGCGCGCCCCGGCGAGCCCGGGTGCGGCGAGCAGGGCGATGGCGGTGATGATGGGGAGGATGGATCGACGCATGCTCTCTCCTTCGGCTAGCGTACGAAGACGCCGGAGACCCGTTGGATTCGTCGCAGCTCGCGTTTCAGCTGATTCGTGCTCCGATACAGAAAACGGGCGCGGCGTGCCAGGTCGGGGACCGGCTTCGCCAGCGCGCGCGCCAGCGGACGTACCAGGGGCGACGTGCCGGCGACGAGCTCGAGCCCGGCCCGCGCGCGGATCTGGGCCACGGTCGAGCCGTTGGCGGGGAGCGGCAGCGGAATGCGTCCCGCCAGCGCGTCGGACGTGGTCGCGAGATCACCGCCGACGATCTCGAGCGTGCTCATGATCGTGACGCGCGGTCCCTCGGGGAGCTGGCTCGTGGCGACGAGCTCCTGCAGCTCCGCGACCATCGCCCCGAGCTCCACGGCGCGCCGGTAGGCGTCGAGCACGGGCTCGCAGGTGATGCGGCTCGGCACGGAGTGATGGACGCACGCGCCGGCCATGCACAGGTCGGTCGTGCAGGGGTCGCCGTCGTCGGCGCACATGGTTCCGTCGGGCAGGTCGCACGGGTCGACACCCTGTGCGCGGGCAGCGGAACCGGCGATGGCCAAGCCGATGGCAAGGGCGAGGTATAGCGACCGCACCATCCCGGGTTATACTCCGAAACGTGCGGGTGGGGCATCCAGGGGCGGGGGTGGTGGTCGGGGTGGCCATGGCGCTCGCCATCGGCTCCGCGCACCCGGGTGGGGCCCGGCTCGTCGGCGAGCTGGAAGTCTACGACGTCGTGCCCGACCAGACCTCGGTTCATGTCCGTGCAGGCACCCGCAAGCAGTTTGCGGTGTGGGCCGGGGGCGAGGGCCTCCTATATCGTTGGACGTTCGACGACCTTCCCGTCGGCGAGCGCCGGAGCTGGACGCTCGACGCGACGGTCGAGCTCGCCGGCACCCACCGCGTCGCCGTCGCCATCGAGGGCCCGGATGGACGCGTCGGCCGGAGCTGGGACGTTACGATCGACGTCCCGGCCGGGATGACGACGTCCTCCCCGTCGACGTCGACCGAGCCCACGACGAGCTCGACCACGTCGAGCACGACGACCAGCACGACGGCGGCGATCGCGACCACCTCGACGAGCAGCAGCTCGACGACGACCACGTCGACGAGCACGTCGTCGTCCACGTCGACGACGTCGTCGACGAGCTCGAGCTCCACGACCCAGGCGCCGACCACGACCACGTCGTCGACGAGCGGCGCCTCCGCCTCGACCGAGCCCTCGTCCACGTCGCTCGTTCCCACCACCGTGCCGACGTCGACCACGTCGTCCACGGAGACGACGACGTCCACCAGCTCGTCGACCCGACGCGCGACCACCTCCACGACGACGTCCACACGGGCGCCGACCACGAGCCGGCCCTCGACCACGTCGACCACACGGGCACCCACCACGACGCGGCCGTCCACGACCTCGACCACGCGCGCCCCGACGACGACCAGCACGTCGTCGACGCGCCCGACCACGACGACCACGGCGCCGGTCACGACGACGACCGCGCCGCCGCCTGCCACGAGAGCCGCCGGCGGCATCAGCTCCCAGGAGGTGCGCGCGCTCCTCGATCGCTACGCAGCGGCGTGGCGGGCGCGCGACCCCGAAGCGCTCCGCACGATCGGGCAGGTGTCGTCACCGAGCCAGGTCGAGTCGCTGCGCTCCTACTTCCGGACCGTCCAGGACCTCGACGTCGACGTGACCGTGCTCGACATCAGGACGTCCGGCGACGAGGCCTTCGTGCGCTTCATACGGCGCGACACGTTCAAGGATCCCGCCGGCAACCTCGTCACGAAGGAATCGCCACCCATCGAGAAGCGCATCGTCCGTACGGCGGGCGGTCTCCGCTTCGCCCCCGCCCAATGACGCTCGTGCACCCCGAGGGTCGTCGTGCTAACGGACGCGCGACATGACGCCGGCGCTGACGGAGCTCGCCCGCAAGGTCTCGAACTGGGGGCGTTGGGGCGCCGACGACGAACGGGGAACCGTGAACTTCATCACGCCCGAGGTCGTCCGGCGAGCGGCGGGATGCGTGCGGCGGGGGCAGGTCTTCAGCCTCGGGCTCACCTTCGGCGCCGAGGGCCCGCAGTTCGGGCAGGCCGGCCGCGTGAACCCCCTGCACATCATGACCTCGACGCACGGTCAGATGACGCCCGATCCCGCCGGGCCGCGCTACGCCGACGACGTGATCGTCATGCCGCTGCAGTGCGCGACCCAGTGGGACAGCCTCGCGCACGTCCACTATGGCGGCCAGCTCTACAACGGACACGCCGCGTCCGCGATCACGCCGTCGGGCGCGGAGCGCAACGGCATCGACAAGATGTCGGCCGGAATCATCTCGCGCGGCGTGCTGCTCGACGTGGCGCGGCTGAAGGGCGTCGAGTCGCTCGGACCGGGCCAGGTCATCTCCCCGGCCGACCTCGAGGCGGCGGAGAAGCGGCAGGGTAGCCGGGTCGAGCGCGGCGACGTGCTCCTCGTCCGTACCGGCTACATGCGCGTCTTCACTGTGTACGGCGAACGTGTCTATTACATGAAGCAGATGCCCGGGCTCGGCGTCGAAACCATCGAGTGGCTCCACGCGCGCGAGATCGCGGCCGTGGCGAGTGACACGAACATGGTCGAGGTCTATCCGCCCGAGGACCCGACCGTCCTTTTCCCATTCCACGCGATCTGCATTCGCGACATGGGACTGACGCTCGGGGAGATGTTCGACTTCGAGGCGCTCGCCGCCGACTGCGCAGCGGACGGCGTCTGGGAATGCCTGTTCACCGCACCGCCGCTCCGGGTGACGGGTGGCGTTGGATCGCCGCTCAATCCGCTCGCCGTGAAGTAGAAACAGAGGAAATCGTGAGGTCCAGCCGGGTCGGCACGAGGCGTGCATTCGCTTCGGGCGCCCCTGCGCCCGTCATGTCGCCGACACTTCGCCTACCCATCCTCGCCATCCTGCTCCTCGTCGGCCTGGGAATGCCCGCCCGCGCCGGCGCAGCCTCCGATTCCGCGGTGGCGTCGGCGGTGAATGCCCTCCTCGCGAGCGGGGACCCGCTCGTCGTCGACGGTGTCACCTTGAACGCGTCCCAGGTCTGGGCCCTGTACGAGGGCCGGTCGGGGTCAGCCCTTTGGCAGGGCCGTGTCGAGGCCGTGACAAAAATTCTCGCCGCGGCGAACGACGAAGGACTCGATCCCGCCACGTATCACGTCGCGGCGATCATCGCGCGCACGCACAGCGAGTCGGCGGAGGGCATGGCCGCGCTCGACCTGCTCGTCTCGGACGGCTTGCTGCGCTACGCGTACGACGTCCGCTACGGCCACAGCCGCCCGAGCCACGTTACGGCCGAGGTGGCGCTCGATCCCGCGCCCGATCCGGTGCCGCTCGTGCGTTCCATCGCCGCCCTGCCGGATCCGAGCCCCGCCCTGGAGGATCTCCCCCCGAAGCATGCTGCGTATCGGGGACTTCGCGCCGCGCTGGCCTCGTACCGGGCCGCGTTCGCCGATGGAAAGCGCTGGCCGACCGTCCCCGATGGGCCGACCATCCGACCCGGAAACAACGACGCGGCGGTGCCGGCGCTGCGCGCACGCCTGATCGCGAGCGGCGACCTCGCTCCCGGCCCCGACCACGGGTCACGGCACTACGACGCGAACCTCGTCGCCGCGATGAAGCGGTTCCAGGACTGTCACGGCCTCGCGCCCGACGGCGTCGTCGGTCCGCGCGGGCGCGCCGCTCTGAACGTCGGAATCGCCGAGCGCATCCAGCAGATCATCGTCAACATGGAGCGCTGGCGCTGGGTCCCCGACGAGCTCGGCAACCCGCGCATCGTGGTGAACATCGCCGCCGCCCGGCTGCGCCTCATCGACGAGGACGGCACGCCGGTCATGGAGATGCCGGTCATCGTCGGGGAGACCGACAAGATGACGCCCATGTTCAGCAGCGCCATCACGCACGTCATCTTCAACCCCACCTGGACGGTGCCGGACAAGATCGCGCGCAAGGAGCTCCTGCCCAAGGTGCAGCGCGACAAAGCCTACTTCGAGCGCCAGGGGATCCACCTGATCGGGGGCTGGCAGCCCAGGGCCGCGGGAGACGATCCCGAGAAGCTCGACTGGTCCGGCGCGCGAGGCGCGGCCTCGTTCCGCCTCCGGCAGGCGCCGGGACCACAGAACCCGCTCGGGCGCGTCAAGTTCCTGGTCCCGAACGTGTTCGGCGTCTATCTCCACGACACGAACTCGAAGCGCCTGTTCGCCAAGGAGCAGCGCACGCTCTCCCACGGCTGCGTGCGGGTCGGCGACGCGCTCGGCCTGGCCGATCATCTGCTCGACGGCGCGCAAGGCTGGAGCGAGGCGCGTCGCGAGCGGATCCTGTCCGGTTGGAACACGACGACCATCACGCTCGCACACCCGATCCCCGCCCATCTCATGTACGAGACGGCGTGGGTCGACGCCGATGGCCGCATGCACTTCGTCGACGATCCGTACGGCCGCGACCATCGACTCTCCGAGGCCCTCGCGGGCCACGCCGTCGAGCCGGTGAGCGAGCGGGTCGAGACCGCCGAGCCCTGATCGCGACGCGAAAAAAAGTGCGTCCAGGGGGTTGAGCGCGCGAGCGCTCCCCGTGTAAGAGGGCCGCACATCGTCACGTCTGGGGAGGGGGCATGGCTGCGGTCACCTTGCGGAGCCGTCGCGACATACTGCGGCTCGCGAGTGGCTTCGCCATCGGGGCACTCGTGGGCCCCGGGCGGGCCGCCGCGAGCAATTGGGACGAGCGGGCGCTGTCGCTCTATTCAATCAACACCGGCGAGTACCTGACCGTCGAGTACTTCGCCGAAGGCTGCTACCAGCGCGAGGCGTTGAGCGAGGTGAACCGCCTCTGCCGCGATCATCGCACCGGCGAGGAGTGCGCCATCGATCCGCGGCTACTCGACCAGCTCTTCGCCCTGCGCACCAGGCTCGGAACTCGCGAAGCCTACCAGCTCGTGTGCGGTTACCGCTCGGCCGAGACGAACGCGCTGAAGCGCCTGCACAGCCACAGCGTCGCGTCCAACAGCTACCATCTCACGGGACGCGCCGCAGACGTGTTCCTGCCCGACCGCGATCTGCGCACGCTCCGCAGGGCCGCGCTCGCGATGGGTGCGGGCGGCGTCGGCTACTACCCGCGCAGCGGGTTCGTCCACCTCGACACCGGACCCGTACGGTCCTGGTAGGTCATGGCGCGGCTCAGCCGGCGCAGGACAGGCACGCCGCGACGAGCGAGAGCAGCGCCTGCGGGCGGAAGAGCTTCGGCGAGAAGAACGCGCCGATCGTCTGCGCGTCGTCGGCGTGTTCGGCGGCGGCCGTGCCCGACGTCAGGACCACCCGCAGCGACGGGTCGCGACGGCGGAAGGCGGCGACCAGATCGGCGGCGCGCAGCGCGCCGAGGTCGGCATCGACGATCGCGAGCGCGTGGCGTCCCGGGTCGAGCAGGTCGACGGACGTGTGCGGATCGACGGTCCAGTCGACGTGATAGCCGGCGGCCACCAGCGCGTCGGCAACGTACTGGCACCAGCTCTGGCTGCGGTCGACGACGAGAACGGCTTTGTCGGCGCGATGCATGGCGCGGCGGAGAGCAATGCACGTGCCCGCGGCAGCGCTGCGGAATGCCGCCCTTTCGTTCCGGCCATCGGCAGACCGGCCGGGTCGTTTGGCTACAGCCGACGCGAAACGATCCGCCGCGTCAGCGCGCGGCGCGCGCGGCGGGACGGGCCGGCGTCTGGTAGAAGCTGCGCTCCACCTGCGCGCGCAGCCGTTGACCGAGCTGCGCGCGGTCGGTCTTCATGCCGCCGGCGACCCAGTCGGCCATGAGCACCTGGTCCATCACCGTGAAGAGCTTCGCGAGGTAGTCGGGATCCTCGTCGATGAACTCGCCGGCACGCGTGCCGCGCCGGAAGATCTCGGCCTGCTCGCGATGGATGTCCTGCCAGCACTGCACCTGGCTCGCCGTCGCGAGGGCGGGGCCGAGCGCCCACGAGACGCCGGAGCGCAGGTGCATGCGGAGGAAATCCGGGTGATCGGCGAAATAGCCGATGAAGCCCTCGATCAGGCGATCGAGCGTCTGGCGGGCCGGGTTGTCCCCGGCGACGATCTCGCGCACGAGCTGCAGGATCTCCTGGCCGCGCTCTTCGAGGAGGGCGGTGAAGAGCTCCGTCTTGCCGGGGAAGATCGCGTAGATGGTCCCCATCGAGAGGCCGGCGCGGGTCGAGATGTCCTGCAGCTTCGCGGCCTCGAAGCCCTTGTCCGCGAAGACCTGCTCGGCGGCTTCGAGGATGTGCTGGCGGTAGACGTCGTTGCGGGCCTTGCGGGCCTCCTCGCGGGGCTTTCGCGCCACGCCTGGGATCTAGCATCGAAAAAACGAGTTGACAACCCAAAACTTCGAATGCTAATTCGACCATCCGAACAGGGCTGCGAAGCCGCGACCAGAAGGAGGCGCCATGGAGTTCGGGATCTTCTCGCAGATGCACTGTCCGGAGTGGGACGACGAGCATTCCCGCTACCACCGCGAGGTCGACATCGCGATCCTGTGCGACCAGGTGGGCTTCAAGTACGACTGGTCGCCCGAGCACCACTTCCTGCAGAACTACTCGCACCAGCCGGCGCCCGAGGTCTTCCTCTCGTTCGTCGCGGCGCAGACCAAGCAGATCCACGTCGGCACGGCGATCACGAACATCACCGCCGCCGTGAACCATCCGGCGCGCGTGGCCGAGCGGATCGCGACCATGGACCATCTCTCGAAGGGCCGCGTCGAGTTCGGGACCGGCCGCGGCTCGTCGTCGGCGGAGTGGGGCGGCTTCGCGATCCCGTCGGCGGCGGAAACCAAGCCCATGTGGCGCGAGTCGCTCGAGCAGATCCCGCGCATGTGGCTGGACGAGCCCTACGAGTTCGAGGGCAAGTACTTCCGGATGCCGAAGCGCAACGTGCTGCCGAAGCCCTACACGCGGCCCCATCCGCCGATGTGGGTCGCCTGCTCGAGCCCGCCGACGTTCATCGAGGCGGGCGAGCTCGGCCTGGGCGCCCTCTGCTTCACCTTCGGCACGCCCAACGAGATCGCGACGCTCGTGCGCGGCTACAAGGACGCGATCAAGCGCTGCAAGAAGCCGATCGGCGGCTACGTCAACGACAACATCGCCGTCACGACGCAGATGTTCTGCCTGCCCGACGGCGACGAGGCACGCCGGATCTTCTCACAGGCGAAGGTCGGCTACTTCACCTCGTGGTTCTTCCACTGGCTCGACTCCATTCCGCGTCCGGCCGGCATGCCGCCCGCGCCAGCGCCGATCAACGTTCCCGACCCGACCCCCGACCAGCTGAAGGCGGGGCTCGCGAACGGCGGACGCCAGATCGGCTCGCCCGAGGAGATCGCCGCCGTCATCCGGATGTACGAGGAGCTGGGCGTCGACCAGCTGATCTACGCCCCGTTGACGTTGACGCTCGACCAGAAGTACGTGCGGGATTCGATCGAAACGTTCGGGAAGCACGTGCTTCCGAAGTTCGACAGGGATCCCGTCCACAGCACGACCCGGCAGCGGCAGGCACAGGTGAAGTCCAAGGCGGCGTGAGCCGTCGTCCGCACGATGGGTGTTTCCGTCTACGACAAGGTGTTGATCGGCGGCACGTGGGTGCCCGCCGAGGGCGGCACCTATCCGATCGTCGACCCGGCGACCGAGGAGGTCGCCGGGCGCGCGCCGCAGTGCTCGGTCGCACAGGTCGAGGCGGCGGCGCGAGCGGCCCGCGCGGCGTTCGGACCGTGGTCCCGTCTCTCCGGAGTCGAGCGCGGCGCGCTGCTCGCCCGGGCGGCGAAGAAGTTCCGCGACGAGATGAGGTCGCTCGTCGATCTCACGATCGCCGAGACGGGCGCCGTGCGCGGCGTCGCCGAGGCGCAGCAGGTGGGCGCCGTGCCGCTGCGGCTCGAGAAGTACGCCGACCTGGCTGCGCGCCTGCCCCAGGAGACGTTCCCGCCGCGCGAGATGGGCGCGACGGTGCAGGCGGGGATCGCCGTCCACGAGCCGCTGGGCGTGGTCGCGTGCATCACGCCCTCGAACTTCCCGATGACCAACTGCGCCGGCAAGATCGGCCCCGCGCTCGCGTGCGGCAACACCGTGGTCGTGAAGCCGGCGCCCGTGGATCCCCTGGGCGTCGCCGAGCTGTGCCGGATCGTGAACGAGGTCCTGCCTCCCGGCGTGGTGAACTTCGTATGCGGATCGGGACCGGAGGTCGGCGAGGCGCTCGTGGCCGCGCCCGACGTCGACATGATCTCGTTCACGGGCAGTACGGGCGTCGGCCTGAAGATCCAGGAGGTAGCGTCGCGGCGCTTGAAGCGCACGCTCCTCGAGCTCGGCGGCAAGTCGCCGCAGATCGTGTTCGCCGACGCGGATCGCGAGAAGGCCCTGCGCGGCGCGACCCAGGTGTGGACGTTCCACTCGGGGCAGATCTGCATCGCGGGGACGCGCCTGCTCGTCGAGCGGTCGATCTACGACGAGTTCACGCAGGCCATGGTCGCCATGGCAGGGCGCGTGAAGATCGGCGATCCACGCGAGCCGGGCACGGTGATGGGCCCGCTCGTCTCCGCGGCCCAGCGCGATCGCGTCGAGCGCTTCATCAAGAGCGGCCTCGACGAGGGCGCGACGCTTGCCTGCGGCGGCAAGCGGCCCGCGCACCTGCCGAAGGGCTACTACGTCGAGCCGACACTCTTCACGCACGCCACCAACGCCATGACGATCGCGCGCGAGGAGATCTTCGGCCCGGTCGTGACCGCGATCCCGTTCGACGACGAGGCGCAGGCGATCGCGCTCGCGAACGATTCGGACTACGGTCTCTACGGCTACGTGTGGACCGGCGACAGCGCGCGCGGCCTGCGCGTCGCCCGGGCGCTGCGCACCGGCACGATCCAGGTGAACAACTCCGGCGGCATGAATCCCGATGCCCCGTTCGGCGGCTACAAGCTCTCGGGCATCGGGCGCGACGGCGGCCTGTATGCGATCGACGCGTACAGCGAACGCAAATACATCGGGTGGACGGCATGAGCTTCGATACGATCATCAAGAACGGCACGGTGGTGGACGGCTCCGGCCTGCCCAAGCGGGTGGCCGACGTCGGCATCAAGAACGGGACGATCACGGACATCGGGCGCCTCTCGGGCGCCAAGGAGACGATCGACGCCGACGGGCTCGTCGTCATGCCCGGCATCGTCGACGCGCACACGCACTACGATCCGCAGGTGACCTTCGAGGGGCACGCCACGTCGTCGTGCTTCCACGGCGTCACGTCGGTCATCGCGGGCAACTGCGGTTATTCGATCGCGCCCTGCAAGCCCGGCGACCGCGAGTGGGTGATGAAGCTCTTCGCGCAGGTCGAGGGTATGACGCCGTCGGTGCTCGAGCAGGGGTTGCCGTGGGACTGGGACAGCTTCCCGCAGCTGCTCGACGTGCTCGATCGCCGGCTCGGCGTCAACGTCGGCATCTACGTCGGCCACTCGGCGATCCGCCGCTACGTCATGGGCGAGGCGGCCTCCGAGCGCGAGGCGACGGCGGCCGAGATCCAGCAGATGGCGACGCTCGTCCGCGACGCCATGCGGGCGGGCGCGGCCGGGTTCACGTCGTCGAAGTCGCCGACCCACGTCGATCACCTGAAGCGCCCGGTTCCGTCGCGGAAGGCGTCGTTCGAGGAGATCAAGACGCTCGCGGCCGCGGCCGGCGAGGGCGGGGCGGGCAGCATCGGCTACCTCGCCGAGACGGCCGTCCAGGGCTATACCGCCGACGACCGCCAGCGCATCGTCGACCTCGCGCTCGCCTCGGGCCTGCCCGTCGTCGTCCAGGGCATGGGGTATCGTCCCGGGCAGAAGGAGAGGTGGGACGACCAGGTCGGTTTCTTGAACGATGCGCGCGCCAAGGGCGCGGCCGTGTACTCGATGCTCCGCTCGCAGCCGTTCATGCGTCCATTCAACTGGCGCCGCGGGACGTCGCTCTTCGAGGGCTGCTTCGCGTGGCGCGAGCTCTCCGACATGACGGCGGAGCAGCGGCTCGCGGCGTTCAAGGACCAGGGCTTCCGCAAGAAGCTCGCGGCCGACTGGGACGCACCCAACACCGATGCGAAGCGCGGCTCGACGCTGCCCCCGCCGCGCCAGACGCAGGTGTTCGTCGACAAGTCGCCCTCCAACCGGGCGGCCGAAGGGAAAAGCCTCGGCGAGCTCGCCAAGGCGAAGGGCGTGCATCCCGTCGAGATCATGTGCGATCTCGTCGTCGCCGACGGGCTCGACACGCAGCTCGTCTACAACTCCGAGGGTCCGGAGTGGATCGCCGCCAACGGCGAGTCGCAGAGGAACCCGCACATGATCGTCGGCACGGGCGACGGCGGCGCGCACGCCGACCGTGACGACGGCGCCGAGTGGTCGACCTACTTCCTGCGCTCGTGGGTCCTCGACCGCCAGCACTACACGTTGGAAGAGGGCGTGCGCCGCATCACGCATCTGCCGGCGATGATCTGCGGCATCCCGCTGCGCGGCCTGCTCGCTCGCGGCTATCACGCCGACGTGATGCTCTTCGATCCCGCGAAGCTCCGCCTCGGCAAGAAGGGTCTCGTGAACGACATGCCGGGGGGCGAGGCACGCTGGCAGGTGAAGCCCGAGGGTGTCGTGCGCGTGATCGTCAACGGCCAGACGATCGTCGAGAACGGAGAGCTCCGGAAGGGCACGCCGGGCCGCGTGCTCCGGATCGGGAACAAGGCGTGAAGGCAGCCGTCTACTTCGGGAACGGGAAGCCCGTTTCGATCGAGGACGTCCGGGTGAAGGAGCCCGGGCACGGCGAGGTGCGCGTTACCATCAAGGCGGCGGGCCTGTGCCACTCCGACGTGAGCGTTCTCGACGGCACGATCCCGTATCCGGTGCCGGTCGTGCTCGGACACGAGGGGGCGGGCGTCGTCGAGTCGATCGGCTCGGGTGTGACGAGCCTCAAGGAGGGCGATACCGTCATCCTCTCCACCCTCGCGCACTGCGGGCGCTGCGTCGCGTGCGAGTCGTCGCGTCCGACCCAGTGCCGGAACGCCCCGTCCCCGAAGGACTCGGTGCCGTTCTTCGTCGGCGGCAAGCCGGCCTTCCAGTTCGCCAACACGTCCACCTTCACGGAGCTGACGCTCGTGCGCGAGCAGTCGGCGATCCCGTTCGATCCGAAGGTGCCGTTCGATCGCGCGTGTCTCATCGGGTGCGGCATCATGACGGGCGTCGGTGCGGTGCTGAACCGCGCCCGGGTCGAGCCCGGCTCGAGCATGGTGGTCTTCGGGGTCGGGGGCATCGGGCTCAACTGCGTGCAGGGCGGCGTCCTCGCGGGGGCCTCACGCATCATCGCCGTCGACGTGAACCCGCAGAAGCTCGAGCTCGCGCGGACGTTCGGGGCGACGGACGTGATCGACGGCGGCAAGGAGAACGCGCTCGAGAAGGTACGCGATCTCACGCGCGGCGGCGCCGACTACAGCTTCGAGTGCGTCGGCAACCTCGGGCTCATCCAGACGGCGCTCGATGCGCTCGCGCCCGGCGGCACGCTCGTCATCGTCGGCGTGCCGAAGCTCGGCTCGAAGTTCGAGTTCCCGGTTCACACCATCTACAACAACAAGGCCATCCTCGGCTGCCGCTACGGTGCGGCGCGACCGCGCAAGGACTTCGCGATGCTGGCGGACCTCTATCTCGCGGGGCGCCTCAAGATCGACGAGCTCATCACGAGCCACTACGCGCTCGACGACTTCCAGCGCGCGCTCGACGACCTCCACCACGGGCACCTCGCGCGCGGCGTATTCCAGCTTTAGGAGAAACGACCATGGGAAAGTTCGGCTATCACGTCATCGACGCAGACGGGCACGGCGGCGACCTGCCCGACTGGCAGGCGCGCATTCCCGCCGAGTTCCAGCCCAAGTGGGAGGAGCGCAAGGCGAAGATCGCCAAGCAGTTCGCCAACCTCGTCGGCGTCGGCGTGAAGGAGACCAAGGGCAAGGCGCACACCGACGCGGGCCAGCGCGCGGGCATGACGGATCCGAAGGCGCGCCTCGAGGACATGGACCTCGAAGGCATCGACCAGACGGTGATGTTCCCGGGCGGCGCGGGCGAGGAGTGGGCCGGGCTCGATCGCGGCTTCGCGGTCGCGCTCTGCCGGACGCTCAACGACGCGCGTGCGGAGTTCCTGCGCTACGATCCGAAGCGCCTGAAGTCGGTCGCGAAGCTGCCGATGATCGACGCCGAGGCGGCGGCGGCCGAGCTGCGCCGGTGCGTCGGCGAGCACGGCATGGTCGGCATGGTGACGCCGCAGCACATCCGCGAGCGCAACCTGGATCACCCGAGCTTCGACGTCGTGTGGAAGACGGCGCAGGACCTGGGTGTCGCCGTGTGCGTGCACGGCGGCGGGCAGGCGATCGACCAGGTGCCGCTCGGCGTCGACCGCTGGAAAACGCGCCTCGAGGTGCACGCGTTCACCCACCCGGTCGGACAGATGGCCGCCGTCATGGCGTTCACGGTGGGCGGCATCCTGCACCGCTTCCCGAAGCTGCGCGTGGCCTTCCTCGAAGCCAACACGGGCTGGCTCCCGTTCTGGCTCGAGCGGCTCGACGAGCACTGGGAGCTGACGCCAGAGCAGGCGCCGAACATCGACCGCAAGCCGTCCGAGTACTTTCTGTCGGGCCGCTGCTTCATCGGCATGGATCCGGGCGAGCCCGACGCGTCGTGGGTGGTGAAGCGGCTCGGCGAGGACGTCGTCGCGTACGCGTCGGACTACTACCACTGGGACTGCGCGTTCCCGGACACGGTGAAGATCGTGGCCGAGCGGACCGACCTGTCGTCCTCGGCGAAGAAGAAGATCCTCGAGACGAACCCGCGGCGTCTCTACAATCTCTGAGCGCCGGCGCGGACGTGCCGGTCGACCTGAAGGCGCTCCTCGATCCCCGTACGACGGCGCTCCTCATGATGGAGTGTCAGGAGGGGATCATCGGCGGCGCCGGAAAGCTCGGCGCGCTCGGCGAGGCCGTCGCGCGCCACGGCACCGTCGGACAGATCGCGCGCGTCCTCGCCGCGGCGCGGCTCGCGAAGGTCCCGGCCTTCCACTGCACGATGGCGCGACGGCCCGACGGCGGCGGCGCGGTCGTGAACTGCCTGCTCCTCGCCGCGACCAAGAAGTCGTCGGGACCCGGTCTCCTGCCGGGCTCGGCTCAATGGAAGCCGGTCGCGGAGCTGGCGCCGGTCGAGAGCGACTACGTGCTGGCGCGCTACCACGGCATCAGCCCGTTCCACGGCACGGAGCTGGACCAGCTGCTGCGCAACCTCGGCGTCCGGACCGTCGTCGCGACCGGCGTGTCGGTCAACGTCGGCGTCCTGGCGATGACGATCGAGGCGGTGAACGCCGGCTACCAGGTGGTGATCCCGCGCGAGGCCGTCGCGGGAACGCCCGACGATTACGTCGACGCCGTCATGCAACACACTCTCAGATTGCTCGCGACGATCGCGCCCGTCGGCGAGGTGGTGGAGGCCTGGCGATGAGGTTCAAGGACCGCGTAGCGTTCGTCACGGGCGCCGGATCGGGCATCGGCCGCGCCACCGCGCAGCTATTCGCCGCCGAGGGCGCCCACGTCTTCGGCGTCGACGTCGATCGCGACGGCCTCGCGGCCACGATCACGCACGTCCGCGGCGAAGGCGGCACGGCGGACGGCACGCACTGCGACGTCGCCGATACGGCGTCGGTCGACGCGGCGGTCGCGAAGTGCGTGGCGACCTTCGGGGGACTCTCCGTGCTCGCGAACGTCGCCGGCATCGGCGGCTTCTCGCGCTTCGAGGAGATCGACGAGGCGACCTGGCAGCGCACGATCGCCGTGAACCTCACCGGACCCTTCCACACCATCCGGGCGGCGCTGCCCCACCTCTTGAAGCCGCCGGTCGGCAGCGTGGTGAACGTATCGTCCACCGCCGGCGTGCGCGGGACGGCGTATGCGGCGGCCTACGCCGCCTCGAAGGCGGGGCTCCTCAACTTCACCCGCACGCTCGCGCTCGAGTTCGCGTCGCGCGACCTGCGCTTCAACTGCGTGTGCCCGGGGGGCGTCCGCACGCCGCTCATCGCGAAGATGTTCGTGCGGCGCGACGATCTGGAGCAGAACCTCATCAACTACTCGGCGCCGCCGAAGCTCGGGAACATGGCGGATCCGATCGACATCGCGCGCGTGATCGCGTTCCTCGCCTCGGACGACGCCCGCATGGTGAACGGGGTCGGCCTCCTCGCCGACGGCGGCGCGCTCGCGTAGAACGCTCCCATGCTCCTCGAGGTGCTCGCCGGCCACGTGCGGGATCGTGGCGCGCGGCCGTTCCTGCGCCACGCGGGCCGCAGCGTCTCGTACGCGGAGTTCGACCGCCTGACGAACCGCGCCGCGAACGCGCTCGCGGCGCGCGGGGTCGTGAAGGGCGACCGCGTGACCCTCGCGCACGGCAACGCGATCGACTACGTCGTGGCCGCGATCGGGGTCCTGAAGGCGGGTGCGATCCTCAATCCCGTGAACCCGGCCCTCGGGGCCGCGGAGCTCTCGTACGTGCTCGATCACGCCGACCCGCGCGTCGTCGTGACCGATGCGGGGAGCGACGAGAAGCTGCGCGCGCTCGGCCGCGCGACGGTGCTCGGCGCCGCGCTCGTGGAGGGCGCCCATCTGGCCGACGAGACGCCGCCCGCCGCGCGCATCGGGCCCGGCGACTACTCGACGCTCCTCTACACCTCCGGCACGACCGGCAAGCCGAAGGGCGTCCTCTTCACCCACTCGCGGACGGGCACGAGCGGCACGCACTTCATCGAACGGCTCGGCCTCACGCCCGACGACACGATCCTCGCGGTGACACCGCTCTTCCACGGCAACGCCTGGGGCGCCGTGACGACGGCGCTCTACGCGGGAGGCACGGCGGCCTTCGCGAAGCAGTTCAGCGCGAGCGAGTTCTGGCCCCTCGTGCACGAGGTGCGCGCGACGGTCGTGTACACGCTCGGCACGGTGCTGGCGATGCTGCTGACGCGCGAGCCCTCGGATCTGGAGCGGCGGAATCCCCTGCGCGTCATCCTCGGCCTCGGCGCGGCGCCGATCCGGGAGCGCGTCGTCGAGCGCTTCGGCGTGCAGGCGGTGCTCGAATGCTTCGGCTCGACCGACGCGGGCGTCGTCACGATCGAGCCGCTCGGCGCGACGCCGCGCCCCGGATCATGCGGGCCCGCCGTGCCCGGCGTCGAGATCCGCGTCGTCGATGACGCGGGCCGCCCGCTCGCGCCGCGCGCGGTCGGGGAGATCGCCGTGAAGTCGCCGGCGATGATGGCCGCCTACTACAAGGACCCGGAGGAGACGGCGAAGGCGCTCCGCGACGGGTGGTTCCATTCGGGCGATCTCGGCTGGCTCGACGAGGACGGCTGGCTCTACTTCGTCGATCGCAAGCGCGACGTCATCCGGCGCGGCGGCGAGAACGTGTCGTCGGTCCTGGTCGAGAAGACGCTCCGCGAGCACCCGAAGGTGACCGAGGTCGCCGTGATCGGAGTGCCCGACCCGGTGCTCGGGCAGGAGATCAAGGCCTTCGTCGTGACCAGCGCGCCGGTGTCCGCCGACGAGCTGCGGGCGTTCGCGGCCGAGCGGCTGGCGAAGTTCCAGGTGCCGCGCCTGTGGGAGTTCCGCGACGCGCTCCCGAAGACGCCGACGCAGCGGGTGGAGAAGTACAAGCTGCGCGAGAGCGGCGGGGGCGGCGGGCCGCTGCTCGGGTGACTGCGCTAGGTGAGGCCGCGAACCGAGGCGACCACGCCGATGTCGGCGAACGTCGCCGAACGCGATCCGGGGAACACCAGGCACGAGACCCGTACGTTGTACGTGTCGCCGACCACGAACGCGGGGAACGCGTCGTTGAGGAAGAGTTCCGTGAACGGAGAGTCGGCGATGGCGATCGTCACGTAGCCGCCGCCGTTGATCGAGCGCTCGAGCACGCATTCGAGCGTACCGGTCGCGGCATTCGTCACGACGTGCGCCGTCACCTGGAACACGGTCGTGGTCGCCGGGTTCGTGATGGGCCCGTACCACGCGCCTCCCGAGGCCGCCGGCGCGTCGGCCGCGTTCGTGGCGGCGACCGCCGTCAGAGTCGCGCCGAGCGGGACGTTCCCTACCGTCTGGCCCAGCGTGATGAGGCCCGCCCCGGGGGGTCCCGGCGCGCCCGAGTCCCCCTTGTCGCCCTTCGGCCCCTCGAGACCGAGCGCGACCGGATCGATCGCCGTCTCCTTGGGCTTGCACGCCTCGCGCAGCTTCACCGCGCCCTTCTTGGTCGCGCAGAGCACCACCGCGTCCGCGACCGCGGCGAAGCACGCGAGCAGCATCGTGAGCCCGAGCATCGTCCGCATCATCACCACCTCCCCATGCTCGCGTGTAGACGACGCGGGGCGGGTTGGCAACGCGCACATTTCCCTTGACGCTGCCGCCTCGCGGGGCGATGCATTGAGGACCGATGCGCGCGAGCGTCGTCCTGCTCCTGGCGGCCGTTCTTTCGTCGCCTGCGTACGCGCTCCATCAGGAGTCGCCGGGCGCCCTGCGCCTCACGAGCGGTCCCGCGCACCAGACCTCGTCGGGCACCGCGTGGGGCAACTGGATCGCGTTCGTGTCGACCGAGGACCTCGCCGGCATCGGCGCCGCGCGCGTTCCGGGCCCACAGGTGTTCGTCTTCAACATCGCCTACTACGACTGCGCCCAGGGCACGACGCTGCCGACGACGCCGTGCCCGCCCGCCGGCACGCCCTTCCTCATCCAGGCGAGCAACGGCGTCGGGGCGCCCGCGAACCCGAGCGTCTCGAAGCCGCCGTCGGGCAGCACGAACGAGCGCGACGTGTGGGTGGCGTTCGATGCGCTCGGCTCGTACAACGCGAACGCCGGTGCGCCGGCGGCACGCCGGCAGGTCTTCATGCGCCATCTGTCGACGAGCGAGCTCGTCCAGGTGACGGCGGCCGGCGACGGCGACAGCACGCATCCGTCGCTCTCCGGCATCGCGGGCGTGGTCGTCTTCGAGTCGACCGCGATGCTCGCCGGCTTCCCGAATCCGAGCGGGGCCTCACAGGTCTACCTCTTCGAGCGGACCACGAACGTCATGCGCCAGCTGAGCCTCGGCCCGGGGCCGGCGAGCGTCGTGCCGCAGGGCCCGAGCCGGAGCGCGATTCCGAACGAGGGGGGTGGCGGCATCGCGTTCGAGTCGAGCGCCGACATCCTCGGGAGCGGCGCCGACACGGGCGTCCCCCAGATCTTCTGGGCCGACTACGACCGCACCACGCACGTCTCGACGCTGCGGCAGTTGACCGACGGCAACGGCGCGAGCCGGAACCCGGTGGTCGGCGATACGCCGCGCGCCGTCGTGTTCGATTCGCTCGCGACCGACCTTCCAGGCACGAGCGGCGAGCCCGGGCGTCAGGTCTATCGCATCGCGGTCACCGATCCGCAGTCGCCGATCGTGGAGCACGTCACCGCGACCTCGCTGTTCGGCAATTGCAGCGATCCGGCGCTCGATCCCGACGGCACGCGCGTCGCGTTCGTGTGCGACGGCGACCCGCTGCAGAACGCCACCGCCGGCGCGCGCCTGTTCGTCCTCGACCAGACGACCACGGTGCTCTACCAGATCACGGGGCTCGGCACCGTGACCGGCCGGCCGGCGGGGAACCTCGGACAGTGGTTCGTCGCGTTCGCGACCTCGAGCGACCTCACCGCGACTGGCGCCTGCACGACCCAGATCCACGTCGTCGACTACTTCGCCGGGCATTGGGCCGCCGCGTCGCTGCTCGGGCAGTTCCCCGCCGACGTGACGCCCGAGAACGCCTGCGGCGGCAACTGCACGACGCCGGCCGACTGCGACGACGGGAATCCGTGCAACGGCGTCGAGACCTGCGGCCCGAACGGCCTGTGCGTGCACGGCACGCCGGTCGTCTGCAGCGACGGCAACGCGTGCAACGGCGTCGAGACCTGCAACGCGGCCACGGGGACGTGCGTCCCGGGCACTCCGCTCGCGTGCAACAACGGCAACCCCTGCGACGGCGTCGAGACGTGCGCGCCGGCCACCGGATGCCGTCCGGGCACGCCGATCGTGTGCGGGGACGGCAACGCCTGCAACGGAGCCGAGACCTGCAACCCCGCGACCGGCACGTGCGTTCCGGGGACGTCGCTCGTCTGCAACGACGGCAATCCCTGCACCGACGACGCGTGCGTTCCGGCGCAGGGCTGCGTCTTCACGAGCAACACGGCGCCGTGCGACGACGGGGACGCCTGTACGCTGGGCGACGCGTGCAGCGGCGGCTCCTGTCGTGGCGTGCCGCTCTCGTGCCCGACCTGCCAGCACTGCGATCCGAGCTCGGCCGCCTGCGTCCTCGGCCCGCGCACGACGTGCGACGGCGCTGCCGCCGGGATGCGTTCGACGCTCCGCATGCGCAAGGCGCCGGTCGCGACCGGCGATGCGTTCGTGTGGAAGTGGAAGCGCCCGGGCGCCGCGCCGGGGGCCTTCGGCGATCCGCTCACCAGCGACGACTACGCGCTCTGCATGTACGACGGAGCGGGCGGGCTCGTCCTTCGCAGCGACGCGCCGGCGGGCGCCACCTGCGGCGCGGCGAGCTGCTGGCGCGCGAAGGCGGGCTCGGGCTTCCTGTATCGCGACCCCGCGGGTGTTCCGACCGGGCTCGCGCGCCTGCTCTTGAAGGCGAAGCTCGGCGGCGGCACGAAGCTCGCCGCGAAGGGACGGGGCGCGAACCTCGCCCTGCCGTCGCCCTCGTCGATCGCACTGCCGCTGCGCGCGCAGCTCCAGGCGACCGGCGATGCGTGCTGGGAAGCGATCTACGACGGGCCGGCCGTCCTGCAGCAGGACGCCACCCAGCTCAAGGCGAAGTTGCCCTGATCCGCCAGCGCATCGGCGCGTGCTTGATGCCGCCGACGAAGCTCGACCGCACGCGCTCCACGGGGCCCGCGAGCTCGCAGTGCTCGAGGCGCCGGGCCAGCTGCCCGAAGGCATGGTGCAGCTCGAGCCGGGCCAAGTGCGAGCCCAGGCACAGGTGCTCGCCCATCCCGAAGCCGATGTGCGGATTCGGGTCGCGATCGATCCGGAAGGCGAACGGATCCGGAAAGACGTCCTCGTCGCGGTTGGCCGACGGGTAGAACAGGCAGACCGCCTGGCCCGTGCGGATGGTCTTGCCGCGCAGCGCGTAGTCGCGCGTCGCCGTGCGTGCGAACTGGATCACGGGCGTCGTCCAGCGCACCGTCTCTTCGACGGCCGTGTCGAGGAGCGCCGGATTGCGGCGGAGCTTCTCCCACTCGGCCGGATGGTCGAGGAAGGCGAGGAGGCCGCCCGTCATCGCGTTGCGCGTGGTCTCGTTGCCGGCCACGACGAGCAGCAGGTAGTAGGAGAGGAGCTCGACCGGGTCGAGGGGCTTGCCCTCGACCTGGCCGTTCGCGACGACGCTCACGATGTCCTCGCGCGGCTGCCGCCGCCGCTCGCGCGACATCGCGTCGAAGTACTGGAAGAGCTCGATGCGCGCGCCCTCGATCGTCTTCTCGGCGGACCCCTCGCGCTGGTACTCGGGATCCTCCGGCGCGATCACCTCGTTGGTCCAGCGGAAGAGCAGGGCGCGGTCGCTCTCCGGCACGCCGAGCATCTCCGCGATCACCGCGATCGTGATCGGCGCCGAGACGTCGCGCACGAAGTCGCCGCCGCCCTGCGCGGCCGCCGCGTCGAGCACCTCGCGCGTGATGCGCTCGACCTTCTCCTCGAGCGCGCCCACCGCGCGCGGCGTGAACTGCTTGCTCGAGACGTTGCGGTACCGGCCGTGGTCCGGCGGATCCATGTTGAGCAGATGGCGGCTCGTCTGCTCCGGCGGCGGCGGCACGTTCTTGTTGAAGGCGGCGAGGCGCGGCGCGTTGAGGAAGACGCGCGGCTGGGTCGAGAGCCAGGTGACGTCGGCGTGCTTCGCGATCGACCAGAAGGGCTCGTAGTCGGCGTGCTCGGTCCAGTGCACGGGGTCGTTGCGGCGGAGCCACGCCCACTCGCGGAACGGGTAGCCGTTCGCCGCATAGTGTGCGGGCGAGATCACGTCGAGGCGCGACGGATCCGGATCCAGCGAAGCGGTCGTGCCCATGACGCTTCCTCGACAAGCCCTCGCGAACACTAGGTGAGCCCTCCCTCGGCTGCGAATTCCCGCCTGCGCAGGGGGGCTGGACGCCGGGGCCCGATCGGAGCGAGGATGTGCGCGCGAGTTGCACGCGCGATCGCGCGATAGGATCCGACCGCATGCGAAGGGGAAGCGCTGGATGGGCCGCGATCGCGCTCGCGGCAGTGGCTGCGGCCTGGCTCGCGTGGCCCGTCGCGGGCGCCGAGGAGAAGTCGGCCGCGCCCGCGCCGTCCGGTTCCGAGAGCGCGTCGCCGGTCGCGCCGCCGGCACCCGGTGGAGCGACCGCTCCCGACGAGGCGCTCGATCCCGACGCCGTCGACGTGCTGCGGAAGATGGTGAAGGCGCTGACGGAGGCGCAGACCTTGCGACTGAGTGTCGACGAGGAGTACGACGCCCTCCAATCCGACGGCGAGACCTTCTCGTTCGGCAAGTCGGCGAACCTGCTCCTGCGTCGGCCGGACCGGCTGCGCGTCGAGGGTGCGGACCGCGCGGGCAACGACCGCCTCTGGACCTACGACGGCAAGCAGCTCACCGTCTACGACTCGGACCGCAACGTCTTCGCGGCGGTGGCGCAGAGCGGCAACATCGACGCGGTCATGGACTTCCTGCGCGACGAAGTCGGCATGAAGCTGCCGCTCGCGCCGCTGTTCTCGCTCGATCTGCGCGCGCTGCTGCTCGAGAACGTGACGACCGCCACCTTCGTCGACGAGGAGGTGCTCGACGGCGTCGAGCTCGATCACATCGCCTTCCAGTACGGCGACGGCATCGGCGTGCAGCTGTGGATCCCGCGCGAGGGCGACGCGCTTCCGCGTCGGATGGTGATGACCTTCGAGGACGCGCGCGGCCGGCCGCAGTTCCGGGCCGACTTCCGCGAGTGGGACCTCAAGACGAAGATCAAGGACTCGGCCTTCCATTTCGACGCGCCGAAGGGCGCGCGCGCCGTGCCCTTCGTGCTGCCGAAGCGCACGCCGGCCGGGACGACCGGAGAGCCGCCGCGATGATGGACGCGCGCCGACGGTGGTGGGGGCTCGGGGCCGTGCTGCTCGCGCTCGGCTTCCTGGCCTTCGTGGCGACCGAGGTGTTCGCGCGCGGCGGCGGCGGTCGCGGGGGCGGCGGCGGCGGTCGCGGAGGCGGAGGCTTCGGGGGCGGCGGTCGCTCCATCTCGCGGTCGAGCCCCGCGTCCGGAGGTCTCGGCTCGATGCAGCGATCGCGCAGTCCCAGCCGCGGCTATTCCTCGGCGACGCGCCCGTCGTCGCGCGACTACGGCGCGGGCACGCGCGACTACGGCGCGAACCAGCCATCGACCGGGCGTCCGGTCGCGCCTTCGACGCAACCCGGCGCGGGGACCACCCGGCCGGGCGCGCCGACGACCCGTCCCGGCGCGGGCGGCACCGGCGATCGCGGCCAGGCCGCCGGCGATCGCCAGCAACAACGCCAGGACGCCGCCTCCGATCGCATGAACCAGCGCGATACGAGTCGCGACGAGGCGCGCGAGGACTGGCAGCAGCACCTCGACAACGCGCGCGAGGATCGCCAGGACTACTGGGAGAACTACGACTGGGACGAGGTCCACGTCCACGACGACGACGAGTTCGACTGGCACTCGGGCACCTGGATCGTGATCACGACGGGCACCGCGATCACCTACTCGGCGTTCAGCACCATGCAGCAGCAGCCGGCCTGCAACTTCTTCCAGACCGAGGTGAACGGCACGGTGTACTACCGCTGCGGCAGCACCTGGTACATCGAAGCGGTCACCGCCGGCGAGGTCCGCTACGTCGCCGTGGAGCCGCCGCCGGGCTACTAGCTCCGCGTGACCTCGGGCTCGCGCATGCCAGCGCTCTCGCCGACCCGACTTCCTGCGTTCTTGCTATGCGCGGTCGCGCTGACCCAGATCTGGCTCGCGCACCACGCGGACCTCTCGCCGTGGAGCGGCGGCGGCTTCGGGATGTTCTCGTCGACGGACGTCTTCGCCCGGCGTCACCTGCACGCGTGGCTCGTCGCGCCGGGCTTCCGCCAGGAGCTCGACGTGCCGCGCGGCCTGCGCGAGGACATGCGGCGCGTGCTGGCGCTGCCGACCGACGCGCGCCTG
>DATJZY010000049.1 GCA_035577985.1 Candidatus Eisenbacteria bacterium | reverse complement strand
ACCAGCGCACACGGGACGAATCCGGCCAGCTCCGCGCTCTGCGGCTACGACGTGGTCGAGGTCCCGGTCGGGCGGCGTGGGCTGCTCGAGCCGGCCGCCGTCGACAAGGTCATGAACGACGGCGTCGCTGCACTCATGGTGACGAACCCGAACACGCTCGGGCTGTTCGAGGAGGAGATCGAGGCGATCGCTCGCATCGTCCATGCGCGCGGCGGGCTCGTCTACATGGACGGCGCCAACATGAACGCCCTCATGGGCGTGGCGAAGCCCGGCGACATGGGCGTCGACGTCATGCAGTACAACCTGCACAAGACGTTCTCGACCCCGCACGGAGGCGGCGGGCCCGGTGCAGGACCGGTCGCGGTCCGCGCCATCCTGCAGGACTACCTGCCTGCGCCTCGCGTCGTGCGGCGCGACGGCGCATTCGCGTGGGAGACGGAGGCGCCGAAGAGCGTGGGCCGCGTGCGCTCGTTCTATGGCAACTTCGGGATCCTCGTGCGCGCCCTCGCGTACATGCTGCGCGTCGGAGGACCCGGGCTCGAAGAGGTGACGCGGCTCGCGATCCTCAACGCGAACTACGTCCGGGCGCGCCTCACGGGCGCGTACCCCGCCGCCTACGACACCCCCGTCCTCCACGAGTGCGTGCTTTCGGACAAGCAACTGCAAGGGTTCGGCGTTCACACGCTCGACGTCGCGAAGCGGCTGCTCGACTACGGATTCTACGCTCCGACCATCTACTTCCCCCTGGTCGTGAAGGGCGCGATCATGATTGAGCCCACCGAGACCGAGAGCAAGGAGACGCTCGACAGCTTCGTCGAGGCGATGCTGGCGATCGCCGAGGAGGCTCGGACGGCGCCGCAGCGTGTGCTCGAGGCCCCCCACAACACGTGGGTGTCGCGCCTCGACGAGACCCGGGCCGCCCGCCGCCCGGTGCTGCGCTGGCGAGGACCTGCGCAAGTCTGCGGAGAGGCTGAAGAAAATTGACTTCCGATCTGGCGGAAGGTACCCTGCGCGCCCAACGGCCGGGATGTCGCTCCTCAATTCGAAAGTGCTCGTCCTGAACCGCTCGTACCTTCCGGTCCACATCACGTCGGTCCGGCGGGCACTGGCGCTGCTGTATCAGGACATCGCGCAGGCGGTGGATCACGAGTACCGGACGTTCGACTTCGCGAGCTGGTCGGCGCTGACACCGCTCGGCGAGGCGATCGGGCTGGTGAACCGCGCCATCCGCGTTCCGCGGGTGATTCTCCTGTGCACCTACGATCGCGTTCCCCGCCGGCACGTGCGGTTCAGCCGCTACAACGTGTTCCTGCGCGACGAGAACCGGTGCCAGTACTGCGCGCGGCAGCTCCCGCGAACCGAGCTGAACCTCGATCACGTCGTGCCGAGATCTCGCGGCGGCGCGTCGATCTGGGAGAACGTCGTGTGCTCGTGCCATCGGTGCAACCGGATCAAGGGCGGACGGACGCCGATGGAGGCGGGGATGCGGCTCCTGCGGCAGCCGTACCGGCCGCAGTGGACGCCGTTCATGGCCGAGGCGTACCGGCAGCGGCGGCACGACGCCTGGCTTCCTTTCCTCAGCGGCGCGGACGGTGGCATGGTGATGGAGCTCGGTCAGACGGGATGAGGGCGCCGCAGACGGGGCGCAAGGGGGGACGCGGATGCGGATCAAGCAGATCGAGCTGAACGGCTTCAAGTCGTTCATGGAGCGCACCGTCCTCGAGCTGCCGCCGGGCGTGACGGCGATCGTCGGGCCGAACGGCTGCGGCAAGTCGAACGTCGTCGATGCCATCCGGTGGGTGCTCGGCGAGCAGAGCCCGAAACACCTCCGTGGCAGCGCCATGGAGGACGTGATCTTCGCGGGCAACGGCGACTTCGGTCCGCTCGGCATGGCCGAGGTGTCGCTCCTCCTCGAACGCAGCGAAGAAGATCTCCTGAAGGCGGAGACTGCGCCGGCGGAGGAAGGGAGCGACGGCCTGCCGCCCGGACTCGCCAAGGCGAGCGAGATCCTGGTGTCCCGGCGCTACTTCCGCTCGGGCGAATCGGAGTACTTCATCAACCAGGCGCCGTGCCGTCTGAAGGACATCACCGAGCTGTTCCTCGGCACGGGCGTGGGAACGAAGGCCTACGCGATCATCGAGCAGGGCCGCGTCGAGCAGCTGGTCAACGCCAAACCGGACGAGATGCGCCACTTCATCGAGGAGGCGGCCGGGACGACCCGGTTCCGCGCCCGCAAGGTCGCCGCCGAGCGTAAGATGGAGCGCACGCGCGACAACCTCTTGCGCGTCCAGGACGTGATCCGGGAGCTCGAGCGCCAGATGGCGTCTCTCCAGCGGCAGGCGAAGCGCGCGGAGGAGTACCATCGGCTGAAGGACGAGCTGCGCCGGCTGGACCTGCGGGTCCTCGCCACGCGCCACCGGACCTGGTCGAGCGACGTGCTGGCGCTCGACGCCACGCTGACTACGTTGCACGACGACGAACGCGAGCTCGTCGCGCGGATCCAGCGTCTGCAGGACTCGACCGATGCGGCTCGGCGGCAGCGCCAGCAGATCGACGCGCAACTCCGCCAGGTCGAGGAGGAGCTGACGGCGCAACGGCTGCGTGCCACCGAGATGCAGGCACGGGCCGCCGGTGCGGCCACGCGCTGTGCGGACATCGAGCGCCGGGCGGCCATGGCGGAGGCGGAGACGGGACGCCTGCGCGATCGCCTCGCAGAGCTCGAGGCGCAGCGAAGCGCGGCGCGCGCGGACGTGACGCGGCTGGCGGCGGAAGCGCACGCGGCGGAAGCCGAACTTCGGGCAACGGAGGAACGACTGAAGGCGCTCGACCGCATCGGTGCTCCGCTCGAGCAGGGCGTCGAAGCAGCGAAAGACAGGCTGGTCGACGCGCTCGGCGAGGAGGTGCGGCTGCGCAATCTCTCCGAGGCGTTGGAACGGCGGCGTGACGAGCTGAAGGGACAGCGCGCGCGGTTGGACGACGAGCAGCGTGCGCTCGGCGTTCGCCTCGAGACGAACGCGCGCGAGCGTGAGCTGGCCCGCGCGGAGCTCCAGCGCCTGGCGGACGAGCTGGCGCGGATCGACGGCGCGCGGACGCGTCTCGTGGCGGAGCGGAACGCGGCGCAGGAGGCGGAGCGGGCAGCAGCTGCGTCCCTGGAGACGGCCCGTGGCGTCGCGACACAGCTTCGCTCGCGTGCGGAATCGCTGCGCGAGCTGCAGACGCGATCGGAGGGGTGTACCCGGGGTGTGGCGACGTTGCTCGCGCGCGACAGCGCCGCGAAGCTGCTGGCCGACGTGCTCCGGGTTCCAGTCGGGCTCGAGCGTGCCGTCGCGGCCGCGCTCGGCGCGCGGCTCCAGCAGGTGGTCGTGCCGAGCACCGCAGAGGCGGTCGAGGCGATCCGCTGGCTGCGCGAGAGCGAGGGCGGAACGGCGACCGCCCTTCCGAGCGATCCGGAACGGCGGGCGACGGTGATCGTGCCGCCAGGCCGTCGTCTGGTGGACGAGCTGCAGGTCGACGGCCAGCACTGGGGTCTTGCCGAGGCCCTGCTGGGTAGCGTCCTGTTGGCGGACGATCTCGACTCGGCGATGCGTTTGTGGCGGGACGCGGCGCACGCCGTGACCGTCGTCACCATGGCGGGCGAAGCCATCGACCCGCTCGGCGCGGTCACCGGCGGGAGCGAGGCGTCGCTCGAGGAGACGCTTCTCGCGCGGGCACGGGAGCTGCGCGAGCTGGAAGGCACCCTCCGCGACGCCGAGGCGCGCGCGGCGGGCGAGGCGTCGGTCCTGGAGGAGCGGCGGCGTGACGTCGAGCGTATTGTCGGGGAGCTCGCCGCGCTCGATGACCGACACCAGGGGGCGCGCGTCGCCGAAGTGGCCGCGTCGAAAGACCGCGAGCGGCTGGACGAGGAGCGAACGCGTATCTCGGCCGAGCTGGAGGTCGGCGCGCTCGAAGTGGGCGGGTTGGCCGGCGCCGACGGCGAGATGAGCGGCGAGCTCGCGGTGCTGGCCGAGCGGCTCGCCACGGCGAGCGAGCAGGTGCGCGACGTCCGGGCGACATTGGCGGCGCGACAGCAGGAAGTGGCGCGCTGGCGCGAAGATCTCACGCAGGCCGAGCGTGCCCACACCGAGCAGGCCGTCCGGTCGACGCAGGCGACCGAACGATCGCACGCGAGCGAGACGACCTGGCGGACGGCGGACGCGGCATGGACGGACGTCTCGCAGCGTCTCGAGGCCGCCGTCGCGGCCCGCGAAGAGGCGGCGGCCGGCATCGCCGCGACGACGGCCGAACGCGACCAGGCGACGGCGGTTCAGGCCGACGCGGAGGCACGCGTCGAAGCCCTGCAAGGGGACCGCGAACGCCTGGCTTCCGAGGTGGCTCGCGCGGAGGCCAACCTGTCGGCGGAGGACCACGAGGAGCGTGTGGCGCGCGATCGCGTCGAGGAGATTCGGACCCGTCGTGGCGACGTCGATCGCCAGGCGACCGAGCGCCGCTTCGCGCTGCAGGGCATCCTCGATCGTCTGCTCGAGCGCTACGGCGTGGGCGTCGAGGCCTTCGACGACGTGCCGTCCGACACCATCGTGGACGAGGAGGAGGCGACGCGGGCGGAGGAGATTCGCGTCCGGATCGCACGCCTGGGCGACGTGAACCCGGCGGCGATGGCCGAGTACGACGAGGTGAAGCAGCGTTACGAATTCCTGACCCAACAGCGCTCGGACCTCGAGCGGTCGCTGGAGGACTTGCGGCAGACCATCGCGAAGCTCACCCGTACCTCGCGCCAGCGCTTCGAGGAGACCTTCGCGGCCGCGAACGCGAAGCTGGCGGAGGTCTTCCCGAAGGTGTTCGCCGGCGGCATGGCCCGGCTCGAGCTCGTCCCGAGCGAGGAGGGCGGCGAGCCCGGGGTGGAGATCGTCGTGCAGCTCGCCGGCAAGAAGCTCCAGTCCCTGAGCCTCCTGTCGGGCGGCGAGAAGGCCCTCACCGCGACCGCACTCGTCTTCTCGCTGTTCCTCATCCGGCCGACCCCGTTCTGCCTGCTGGACGAGGTCGACGCGCCACTCGACGAGGCGAACATCGGCCGCTTCAACCAGATCGTGCAGGACATGGCGGAGCGGTCACAGTTCGTCCTCATCACGCACAACCGGCGGACGATGGAAGCGGCGGAGACGCTGTACGGGATCACGATGGAGAAGCCCGGGGTGTCGAAGGTGGTGTCGGTCCGCCTGCGCGAAGCCGCCTGATCGCGCGCGGCGATGGACGTCGTCGTCATCGGGGCAGCGGCCGCCGCGGTCGCGGCGGGGCTGCTCGTTTGGGGATTTCGACGGGCACGCCGGCAGGGCGTCGGTGCGGAAGCACCTCCCTTGGAGGTCATGTCGGCGCCGGAGCGTCCGGCGCGAGGCCTGCGGCAGGCGCTCGATGGCACGCGTCGAAAGCTGCGCGAGCAGCTCGACGCCGCCCTCGGGCGGCGGGGATCCGCGGATTCGGTGTACGAAGCGCTGGAGGAGGCGCTGATCGGCGCCGACGTGGGGGCCCGGACGACCGCGAGCTTGCTCGCACGGCTTCGCTCCCGGCTCGGGAAGGACGCCGGGGGCGAGGGCATCCGGACGGAGCTGCGCGCCGACATCCTGGAGGTGGTGGGAGGCGGTGGCCCCGTGACGCCCGCGGCGAGGCCGTGGGTGATCCTGGTCACGGGGGTCAACGGCGTCGGCAAGACGACGACCATCGGCAAGCTGGCAGCGGCGCACCGGGAGGCTGGTCGCAAGGTCCTGATCGTCGCCGCCGATACGTTCCGCGCCGCCGCCATCGACCAGCTGGCAGTATGGGCGGAGCGGAGCGGCGCGGACATCGTCCGCCACGGGCCGGGGGCCGATCCGTCCGCCGTGGCCTACGATGGAATCAGGGCGGCCAGGGCCCGAGGCGCGGACGTCGTCCTGGTCGATACGGCGGGTCGCCTGCACACGCGCGGGACCCTCATGGACGAGCTGCGGAAGGTGCGGCGGACCATCGAGCGCGAGCTGCCGGGGGCCCCCCAGGAGTGTCTGCTCGTGGTCGACGCGACCACCGGGCAGAACGCCCTCAGCCAGGCCCGTGCGTTCGTGGAGGCCGCCGGTGTCACGGGGGTGGTGGTGACCAAGCTCGACGGGACGGCGCGGGGTGGGATCGTGGTGGCGATCCGCGCCGAGCTCGGGCTTCCCGTCCGGTATGTCGGCGTCGGCGAGGGGGTTCGGGACCTCCGCGAGTTCGACGCGCACGAGTTCGTTGCCGGCCTACTCGGGGACGACGGCGACGGCTGACGGGGCGCCGGCGGACATTGCGGGCCTGGGTGGCATCGCGTAGAGTGCCCACGAGGCCGAATGGCCCGGTCCCGCGCGATCGAAGGCGGGCCGGCAGATTGAAGACGGGATGGTCTGAAAGAGGGGTTCTCGCCACCACGGCGTGTGCTATGACTTACAGCGTCCGGACGTCGGGCCAGCATGGCCCCCCGAACATCGGCCCCGCCTGGGCGCAGGCGGCGCGAAGGAGCTGAGGCAAACCCCACCGAACGACCATCCCCCCGCTATGCGAGAGGGTTCATGGGGGGATTCGACGACGCAGGCAAGACTCGCCTCCGGCGGGAGTTCGCTGGCAGGCGACGCGCGCTGAGCGAGGCCGAGGTTGCCTCCGCCTCGCGGGCGATCTGCGCCTGGATCGTGTCGTCGGCGGAGTTCCGCGAGACCAGGCACCTCGTCCTGTACAGCCCGCGTGCCAACGAGGTCGACCCGGGGGAGGTCGCCAAGCGGGCTTCGGAGCAGGGGCTACCGACCTACTACCCGCGCGTCGAGGGCGACGATCTGGCGTTCCGCCGAGCGGTCGCCGCGGATCTCCATCCGGGTCCGTTCGGGGTGGAGGAACCTCCGTCGGGTGCGGCTCGTCTGCCCGGGGACGCGGCCGGGGTGCTGGTGCTCGTCCCGGGGGTCGCCTTCGACCGTCGCGGAGGACGGCTCGGGTCGGGTCGAGGGTACTACGATCGCGCCCTGCCGACACTTCGTCACGCGACGCGTTTCGGGCTCGCAGCGGAGGCGCTCGTCGTCGATCGCCTTCCTCAGGATCCGTGGGACGTTTGCATGAACGCAGTGGTGACCGAGCGGGGGATACTACCGACCCCCACGGCGACCACTGTGCACTCGGGAGAGCTGACATGACCGCTGGCATGATCGGCGCGCTCGCTCTCGGGCTCGTACTGGGAGCCATCGCATGGTTCCTCGTCGAGCAGGGACGGCGTCGCCAGGCCCGACAGGTCGCTCAGGCGAGCCACGAGACCGCCGTACGGGTGGTCGAAGAGGCCCGGAAGGAGGCCGACGCGGTCCGCCGCGAAGCGGATCTCCAGGCGAAGGAGCTGGTCCTGCGGGCCAAGAACGACGCCGAGCGCGAAGCCAAGGAGCAACGGCGCGAGATCACCGCCCAGGAGCGCCGGGTCGCGCAGAAGGAGGAGACGGTCACGCGCCGGCTCGAGGGCATGGCCGAGACCGAGCGGACGCTGGCGCGACGCGAAGACGACGCCAAGCGGCGCGAGGAGGAGCTGGCGAAGCTGCGCGCCGACCAAGCCGCCCTGGTCGAGAACGTCCGAAGGAAGCTCGAGGAGACCGCGGGCCTGACGCGCGAGGAAGCCCGTCGCTCGCTGGTCGAGCAGATGACCGACGAGGCCCGTCACGAGGCGGCCAAGTCCATCCGGCAGATCGAGAGCGAGGCGCGCGAGGAAGCCGATCGGCGTGCCAAGAAGATCGTATCGATCGCGATCGAGCGCCTCGCCGGGGAATACGTCGCCGAACGCACGGTGTCGGTCATCCCGTTGCCGAGCGACGACATGAAGGGGCGCATCATCGGTCGCGAGGGCCGGAACATCCGGGCCATCGAGGCGGCGACGGGTGTCGACCTCATCATCGACGACACGCCCGAGGCCGTCGTGATCTCGTGCCACAACCCGATCCGTCGCGAGCTGGCGCGCCTGGCACTCGAACGTCTGATTGCCGACGGCCGCATTCACCCCGGTCGCATCGAGGAGGTCGTGCGGAAGGCGGAGCACGAGCTCGAGGACTCGATTCGGGAAGCCGGGCAGCGGGCCGTCCTCGAGCTTGGAATTCACGGCGTCCATCCGGAGCTCGTGCGACTGGTCGGCATGCTGCGGTATCGCTACAGCTACGCGCAGAACGTCCTGATGCACTCGATCGAGTGTGCCTTCATCGCCGGCGCGATGGCTGCGGAGCTGGGTCTCAACGTGAAGCAGGCCCGGCGCGCAGCGCTGCTGCACGACATCGGGAAGGCCCTGACGCATGAGGTGGAGGGCTCGCACGCGATCGTCGGCGGCGAGATCGCCCGCAAGTACGGCGAGTCGGCGAAGATCGTCAATGCCATCGCCGCCCATCACGAGGAGGTGAAGGCCGAGACGATTCTCGCCCCGCTCGTGGATGCGGCCGACGCGATCTCCGGGGCGCGTCCCGGCGCGCGGCGCGAAGTGCTGGAGAGCTATGCGAAGCGCCTCGAGGATCTCGAGCGCATCAGCAACTCGTTCAAGGGCGTCGAGCGCTCGTTCGCCGTGCAGGCCGGGCGCGAGATCCGTGTGATCGTCGATCCGGGCTCGGTGCCCGACGACCAGACGCTCTTCCTCGCGCGGGACATCGCCCGCAAGATCGAGCAGGAGATGGCGTACCCCGGGCAGATCAAGGTGACGGTGATCCGCGAGACGCGGGCCAGCGACACGGCGCACTGAACCGAGGTGTGATGCGACTGGTCTTCTTCGGTGACGTCGTCGGGCGTCCTGGCCGCCGCGCCGTGGGCGTCGTGCTGCGGGAGCTGCGGAGGCAGTCGGCGATCGACTTCGTCGTGGCGAACGTCGAAAATACGGCGGGCGGCAAGGGCGTCGATCCAGGCAGTGCCGAAGAGATGCAGGACGCCGGGGTCGACGTGCTCACGACCGGCAACCACGTGTGGCAGAATCGCGACATCGTGCCCTACTTGAAGGAAAACGGTCGGCTACTGCGTCCACTGAACTTCGCGCCGGGGGTACCGGGCGAGGGCTGGGTCGTCCGTGCCGCTCGCGACGGTACGCCGGTCGCCGTTCTCAACCTGATCGGCCGCGTCTTCATGGGCCCCGCGGATTGTCCGTTTCGAGCTGCGGAAGCGATCGTGCCGAAGCTACGGCAGCAGGCGGCGGTCGTTCTGGTCGACATGCACGCCGAGGCGACTTCCGAGAAGGTGGGAATGGCGCGCTTCCTCGACGGCCGCGTCTCCGCCGTCGTCGGGAGCCATACGCACGTGCAAACGAGCGACGAGTCGATTCTTCCCGGGGGCACGGCCGCGCTCACCGACGCGGGCATGTGCGGACCGGAGGATTCGATCCTCGGCATGCGCACGGATCGGGTCCTTGAACGGTTCCTCAGTCAGATGCCGGTTCGCTTCGAGGTGGCGTCGGGGCCAGTGATGGTGCAAGGGGCGGTGATCGACGTCGACGAGACGACGGGTCGCGCGACGGCCATCCGTCGATTGCGCGAGCGGGTGAACGGATGACCGTCGACGAGCAGCTCGCACGGATTCGTGACGGAGCGGTCACCATCGTGCCGGAGGCGGAGCTGAAGGAGCGGCTCGCCGCGGGACGTCCGCTCCGCGTGAAGCTCGGCGTCGATCCCACGGCGCCGGATCTGCATCTCGGACACACGGTCGCGCTCGCGAAGCTTCGCGCGTTGCAGGACATGGGGCACGTCGGCGTGCTGATCATCGGCGACTACACGGCATTGATCGGCGATCCGAGTGGGCGGTCCGCGACGCGACCGCAATTGAGTCCCGAGCAGGTCGAGGCGAATGCGCAGACGTATCAAGCGCAGGTGTTCAAGGTGCTCGATCGCACGCGCACCGAGGTGCGGCGGAACGGCGAGTGGTTCGCGACGATGCACCTCGATGACGTGATCCGGCTCGCTGGGCAGACGACCGTCGCACGCATGCTCGAGCGAGATGACTTCTCGGAGCGCTACAAGGGCGGGAGTCCGATCGGCCTCCACGAGTTTCTCTATCCGCTCATGCAGGGATACGACTCGGTGGTCGTCAATGCCGACGTCGAGATCGGCGGGACCGATCAGACGTTCAACCTGCTCGTCGGCCGCGATCTCCAGCGTGGGGCGGGACGACCCGGTCAGATCATCGTCACACTCCCGCTCCTGGAAGGCCTCGACGGCGTCCAGAAGATGTCCAAGAGCCTCGGGAACCACGTCGGGATCACGGATGCGCCGGAGGAGATGTTCGGGAAGCTCATGTCGATCACCGACGATCTCATGGAGCGGTATGCGCGGCTCTTGTTCCCGGGGGATCGTCGGTGGACGCCCGGGCCCGAGCATCCACTCGATCGGAAGAAGCTCCTGGCGGCGATGGTGGTGGAGCGATTCCATGGTGCCGACGACGCCCGACGAGCGCGCGAATTCTTCGAGGAGCGCTTCCAGAAGCGCACGGACTTTGCCCCGACCCCGGTGGTGCTGCACACCGCCGACTCCGAGGTATGGATTTGCCGGCTCTTGAAGGACGCTGGGCTGGCGCCATCGACGAGCGCCGCCCGTCGTCTGGTCGCGGAGGGCGCGGTGAAGGTCGATGGGCACGCCGTCGACGTCGAGTTCCGCTTCCGACGGGGGGTGCACCGGCTGGTGGCGGTGGGACGGAGGCGTCTGGCGACCGTGGAGCTCGTCCCGCCGGCACCTGCCGAATCGTAGATCCGGATCGATCGTTTGGCCCCTGGTTGACAACCAGAGAGGGGTCCCATATACGGCCGGGTCTGCCCGGAAACGGTCCCGGTCTTTGAAAACTAGGCAGTAGATCGCTTGCCTCGACGGTCGACGTCGAGGCGACGCAGTCTTTGCGGATCTTCGAACAGCGCGTAACGTGCTGATTCGGATCGAAGAGTGCGAATCATTCGACACTCACCATGACGCTTCGGCGTCGTGGCTCCAGGTTTAACTGGAGAGTTTGATCCTGGCTCAGAACGAACGCTGGCGGCGTGCCTAACACATGCAAGTCGAGCGAGAAAAGGGGGGCAACTCCCTGAGTACAGCGGCGCACGGGTGAGTAACACGTAGGTAATCTACCCTCGAGCCCGGAATAACCTACCGAAAGGTGGGCTAATACCGGATATGACCACGGGAGCTTCGGCTCCTGCGGTGAAAGGTGGCCTCTGCTTGCAAGCTACTACTTGTGGATGAGCCTGCGTGCCATTAGCTAGTTGGTGGGGTAATGGCCCACCAAGGCGATGATGGCTAGCTGGTCTGAGAGGATGGCCAGCCACACTGGGACTGAAACACGGCCCAGACTCCTACGGGAGGCAGCAGTGGGGGATATTGCGCAATGGGCGAAAGCCTGACGCAGCGACGCCGCGTGGGTGATGAAGGCCTTCGGGTCGTAAAGCCCTGTCGAGGGGAAAGAAACGATCCCGACCCAATACGTCGGGGTCCTGACGGTACCCCTAAAGGAAGCACCGGCTAACTCCGTGCCAGCAGCCGCGGTAATACGGAGGGTGC
>DATJZY010000048.1 GCA_035577985.1 Candidatus Eisenbacteria bacterium | reverse complement strand
GTGTGTCGGCGCACCGTGCGCTCTTGGATCGACGCCGGTATGCCGTCGATCCGCGTCGGTGGCTCACGAAGGATCCGGAACGTGTCAATGCGTTTGAGACAGCCCGTTCGCAAATTCTATGAGGGAAGCGATAGGTCGGATGGCGCTTGGCGTTGAACGCGCCGAGCAAGGTCATCGAAGACAGGTACGCAGTCGCGGCGCGTTGGCTCGATGTCGAGGCGAGCGCGGTCGGCTGGAACGTGGTGCGGGGCTGGAGCGGGTTCGTTCATCGCCACGTTCGCGCTCGCCTCGCCGTCGAGCTCCATGGGAAGAGGGTTGATGTGCACCTCGGCCGGCGGTCGTCGTACGGTGGGCGGTCCGTTTGGAAAGCGCTCGGGGTGCTCGGCGTAGGCGCGATCGAGAGTCGACTGTCGGCGCGCGGCGATGTCGTCGACGCGTCCGTAGAAGACGTCGGCTGGAGCGAACAGAGCAAGTCCTGTGTGCTGATGATCGTCGTTGAACCAGGCGAAGAATTGCTGACACCATCCGCGCGCGTGAAGCGGCGACGTGAACTGGCCTGGGTAGTCGGGCTGGTATTTGAGCGTCTTGAAGTGCGCCTCGGAGAAGGCGTTGTCGTCGCTGACGTGAGGTCGGCTGAAGCTTCGAGCAACGCCGAGATTGGCAAAGAGCTGGGCGAGGTCGTCGGAGCGCATGGGAGAACCGCGGTCCGCGTGCACCGTGAGCGCGCCTGGTCGAATGCCGTGGCGCGCGGTCGTTTCGGCGAAGAGGCGCTCGGCGTGAGCGGCGTTCTCGCGCTCGGCGAGCATCCACCCGACGACCATGCGGCTGAAGAGATCGATGACGACGTACAAGAAGTAGAAGACGCCGGGCAGCGGTCCACGCAACTTCGTGATGTCCCACGTCCAGACCTGGTTGGGCGCCGTGGCGGTGAGTCGCGGTTTTTCATGGCGAACAGGCGCCCGCTGGGCGCGCCGCTCCGCCGTCTCGCCGCGCTCCGCGAGCAGGCGGTACATCGTTCGAATCGATGCGACGTAGACCTGCTCGGACAGCAGCGTCGCGTACACCTCGGGCGGCGGCTGGTCGGCGAATCGCTCCGAGTGCAGGACATCGAGCACGCGCCTGCGCTCCTCGTCGCTCAGTCTTCGAGGGCTCGGTGCCGTACGCACGGCGGGAGGGTTGGCCGGTTGGGTTTGTCGGTAGAGGGTCGCACGACTGACTCCAAGCGCATCGCATGCGCGCACGATGGGGATCGAGGGATCGTCGAGCTGCTCGAGAAGATCCATCAGCTCTCTCCGTCGTTCGCGAGCTCGATCCCCAGGAGCTCCGACGCTTTTTTTTGCAGCGCAATCAGCTTGTCCGCAAGGGCGAGCTTCGTCTCGAGCCGCGCCGCACGTTTCTCGAGCTCGAGGATGCGACGATCCTTGGCATCGAGCTTCGCCTTACGTCCGGGCGTGCGAGCGGCGAGACCCTCGCTGCCGCGAAGATCGAACTGGCGGCGCCAGGCCGTCAGCAGAGAGGAGTAGATCCCCTCACGCCGTAGCAGCGCCTCAACGCTGCCGCGCTCGGTACACGCAGCAGCTTCGCGCACGATGCGTAGCTTCTCCGCTGCGGAGAACGTTCTACGCTTGCCGGGCGCAGGCCGGGTCTCGACCGAGGGCGCCGGCGTGGATTGGTCTCGAAAATGGGAAGGCTTCGGCACGGGGCTGGGTCCAGTCTCCGCCCATACTACTCACTGATTTCGGGGGGAAGGCTGTCTCACGCGACATTGGCACAGGGGGATCGCGTTGAACGCGGTGGCACGACGGCTGCACTCGTCACTTCTCTAACGCGATCTTCATGATCGGCCGCTCGCAACCTCGTGACCGATTGCCTCACTGCCCTACTGGGGGCGAGATAGTTCTCAACGGGGAACACGCGCGGGACAGCGGGGACATGGGATAGGTCGCGAGAGCGACCACCAGCACCCTGCTGCCGTCTAGTCCAGCTCTCCGAGACGAAGAGCGTCTTCGAGCTGACGCATCTTCGCTGGGGACAAGACTCCCACCCGCTCGATCAGATCAGCCGGGGCCACATCGACCAGCCAGTTGCAGAGGATGCGGCCTTGACGAGGGAGAGCAACTCGAAGGACGCCTTCCCACGGAAAGCCCTCGTC
>DATJZY010000047.1 GCA_035577985.1 Candidatus Eisenbacteria bacterium | reverse complement strand
CGAGCGGGTGGATCTTGAGGAGCAATGCGACGCCGATCCCCGGCAGCGCGACGTGCGACAGCGCGTCGGCGGCGAGGACCATCCGGCGCATGACGATGAACGAGCCGACCAATCCCGCTGTCGCGGACGTCACGACGAGCAACAGAGCCGACTCAATGGTGGTCGTGGACATGGAACCTCACGTGGGTGCCGTAGATCTCGTCCAGCGTCTTCGGCGTGATGACCTCTAGCGGAGGGCCGAAGTAAGCCCTCTTCCGGCCGAGGCAGAGGACGTGCGTAGCCTGACCGCTGACGACGCTGAGGTCGTGCGAGATGAGCAGCACCGTGGTGTCCTGCTCCGCTTGGATAGAGCGGAGGACCTCGACCAGTCGATCTTGGCCAGGCTCGTCGATGCCAGCCGTTGGCTCGTCGAGGAGCAGGACGTTGGGATTGGCGAGGAGCGCGAACGCGAAGAGCAGGAGCTGAAACTGCCCGCCTGACAGGGCACCGATGGGTTGGGATGCCACGGCGCCCTCGAGGCCGACGCGGCCGAGCGCCGCCTCCACCTCTTTGGCGCCGACGCCCGCGATTCCGGCGCGTGCGCTCAAGAGGTCGAGTCCCGTGAGCGGCAGATCGCGATCGATGTCGAGCTTCTGCGGGACATATCCAAATCGCACGCCCGGCGCCCAGCAGAGAACGCCCTCGTGAGGAAGTGCGCCGATGAGGGCGCGGAAGAGCACGGTCTTGCCCGAGCCGTTCGGGCCGATGACGGCGAGCGTGGCTCCCTTCGGCAGGCCGAAGCTCAGGTCGCGCAGGACGGCCGTATCCCCGAAGCGAACGCTGAGATGGTCGACGTCGAGGATGTTCTCCACCGCCAGACTCTATTCCACTCAGCGGGTGAGTGTCCCCGCCGGCCCCCCTCCTGCTGCGCCGTGAACTCAAGTGGGCACCCCCCGCGGCCCGCTGAAGTTCAGCTCGGGTCAGTCCGATCCAGCGGCGCGGCTTCGCGCATCGCGCGCAACGTCGCACCGAGCTCCTCCACTCGTTCGACATCGCGCAGCGTCACCAACTGCTCGATGTCGCGTGGAAACAACAGGTCGAGCGACCACTGGATCGCCACTCTCACCATCTTCGAGGTCTCCGGCAGCTTGCTCAGGTAGACCCCGCGCCACAGCCACCAGGCGAAGAACCCGGAGAACCGCATTCCCAGGATCTGCGCGACCCCGGTCCGATGACCGATCGAGGCCAGCTGGCCGATCGTCGAGAACTCGAAGGGCTTCTGCGCACCGCCCCTGACGACGGCTTCGATGTTCTTCGCGGCTGTGAGTGCTTCCCGCATCCCGTGCTGGGCCGTCGGCGGATGGATGCCGCCCCGGCCGTCCGGCACCGCGGCGCAGTCGCCCACGGCCCACACCACGCCTTCGTGTCCAGTCACTTCGAGAAACTCGTTCACCTTGATCCGCCCTTTGACCTTCTCGACTGCGAGCGGGCCGAGTGCCGCGGCCGGCATGACGCCAGCCGTCCAGATCAGCGCCATCGTGCCGATCGCGTCCCCGCGCGAGACCTTCACCATCTCGTCCTCGCTGCCGGTGACTTGCGTCTCGAGCCGAAGCTCCACCCCGCGCCGCTGCAGCTTCTCCTGGGCGTAGTAGCCGAGCTGCTCTCCCAGCTCGGGCAGCACGATCTTGCCCGGGTGCACCAGCACCACCCTCAGCATGGACTCGTCGAGCTCCGGGTAGTACCGCAATGTCTCGCGCAGGAAGTCGTGGATCGCACCGACCGTCTCGACGCCTGCGAAACCGCCGCCGGCCACCACGAAGGTCATCAGTCTCCGCCGCCGATCTTCGTCCGCCTCCTGCGACGCCTCCTCCAGGAGCGCGACCATCCGGTTCCGTAACAGCGCGGCGTCCGCGAGTGTCTTCATCGTCGACGCCACCGCCTCGAGGTGTTTCATTCCGAAGTAGTTCGTCTGCGACCCCAGCGCCACGAGCAGGTGGTCGTAGCTGAGTTCGCTGGGGCGGCGCAGTGCGCCCACGGTGTACCGCACCACCCGCGCCTGCAGATCGATATCGGTGACCTCGGCTTGGATGAGCCGCACCCGTCGCAGCGTCCTTCGCAGGGAAACAACGATGTCCGCCGGGTCGAGATCGCCCGCTGCCACTTCGTGGAGCAGGGGGGTGAACAGCACGTAGTTCTCGCGGCTGATCAGCGCGACCTCCGTATCCCGCTGACGCGCCAAGGTCCGCTGCAGGCGCCGCGCCGCATGGAGTCCCGCGAAGCCACCACCGAGAATCACCACGCGTCGTGTCATGTCGGACGTCGGCCTCCAACGGTCGTGCGCGGAAGGCAGGGCTTCACGGCCCGGCGTCGCCGGCGCGTCGTCGTCCCGGCCCTATGCGCAGCGCCACGGGAACGGCTGGGACGGTACGCCACCCACGCGGACGGCCCGGTACATCATTCATACGAGCATCGCACCGTGCGCCAGGGACACGCAATCGCGGAACATCCCGACGAGATTATTCGACGCGGCGACTGTGCCGCTCAGGGACGGTGCGAGTGACTCGTCGATCGATGCTGCGGCGCCGGCGCCGTTGAACGAAGAGATCTGTCGCGATGCCGAGCACGTTCAGCGCGGAATGCACGAGTCGCTCGACTCCGATCACGACCGGTACTCCTCTTCCCCTGTTGCCACGCGGCGCCCTGTCTCACGGCATTGGGAAGACGTCCCAGCCGCCGCCCAGGGCCTTGTGCAGGGCGACGAGATCCGTCGACACGCTCGTCTCGCTCTGCGCCAGATCGCTCTCCGTCTGATAGAGATTCCGCTGCGCATCGAGCACGTTCAGGAAGTTCGTCAGACCCCGCGTATAGAGCGCCGTCGCGTGATCGACGGCGCGCTGATTCGACTTTGCGGCCTCGGCGAGCTTCTCCCTCCGGTCGCGCTCCTGGCTGAACTCCACGATCGCGTTCTCGACGTCTTCGAGCGCGATGAGAATCGTCTGGCGGTAGGCGAGGAGCGCCTGCTGCGCCTGGGCGTCGCTCACCTCGATGTTGGCAACAATCTGGCCGCCCTGGAAGACGGGCCAGGTGATCGACGGGCCGATCGACCAGAGCTTGCTGCCGCCCCCGAGGAAATCGCTGGCCGAGATGCTCGACAGGCCCGCGGTGCCGAGCAGCGAGAACTTGGGATATAGATCGGCCGTCGCCACACCGATGTTCGCCGTCGCAGCGGCGAGCTGGCGCTCGGACCGCCGGACGTCGGGCCGCTGGCGCAGCAGATCCGACGGCAGCCCGGGCGGAAGCTCTGAAGGCGCTGCGGGAATGGGGCGGCTCTCCGACAGCTCGTCCGCGAGCGTTCCTGGCGACTCCCCTAGCAGGACGCCGAGACGGTGCACGGCCTGCGCGGCGGAGATCTCGAGCGTCGGAATGTTGGAGGCGGTCGTCTCGAGCTGCGCCTCGGCCTGCGCCACGTCGAGGTCGGCAGCGACCCCGCCCTGGTAGCGTGCCTGCGTTAGGTCGAGTGTGTCCTTCTGTGCGGCCAGGTTGCTCCGTGATACCTCGAGCTGTCGTTGGAAGCCGCGCAGCTCGATGTAGTTGCGCGCCACGTCCCCGAGCAGCGTGAGCAGGACGGCGCCGCGGTCGTCGATCGAAGCGTCGATGTCCGCGCTCGCCGCCTCCACCGAGCGGCGAGTGCCGCCGAACACGTCGATCTCCCAGGTCGCATCGAAGTTCGCCTGATAGAGGTTCGACGGCCCGAACGACCGCGCGCCGGCCGATCCCGAAGGGCCCGACCCGCCCGCTGCGTTCACGCTCTGCTTGCTGCGCGTGTACTCGCCGCTGGCGGTCGCCTGTGGCCAGAATGGTGCCGCGGCGATGGTGCGCTCGGCCCGCGCCTCGCGCACGCGGGCCTCGGCGCTCTGCACGTCGAGGTTCGCTCGCACGGCCCGGTCGATCAGCGAGTCGAGCTCGGGGTCCGCGAACACGGTCCACCACCGGGACGGGGTCTCGAGGGCAGGCTCGCTATCCGCAGGTGCTTCGCTCCAGCGCGACGGGAGCTTTACCGACGGCTCGTGGTAGTCGGGACCGACGGCGCAGCCCGCCAGGGCGAGCGCGAGCAGCGCCGGTCGCAGCGCGCGGAATTTCATCATGATGCCTGGCTCCCAGCCCCCTTGGCCCGCACGGCCGAAACGGGTGGCGCCTCGATGAAGACATCCATCTGCTGGCCGACGTAGACCGGGAGCGTGCCCTCGTCGAAGCTGTAGATGACCTGGAGCACCCGCGTGTCGACACGCTCAGTGCTGTCGCCGGTGAGTGACTGCTTCGGGATCACGTAGGGCTCGAATCGCTCGAAGCGCAGCGCGGTCTTGAGGTCCGGGTTCCCGCGCACGTAGGCCAGCGCCGAGGCGCCCGGCCGGAACCGCCACGCGTCATTCTCGTCGATGTCGACCCGTACGTGAAGCTGGGTGTCGTTGCCAAGCAGCATGAGCGGGGTCGCCAGCACGCCCCCCTGCGCGAACTCACCGAGCCGGGTCTTGATCTGCAGGATCTGCCCGGGCACGAGAGCGCGCACGGTCCGCCGCTCGATCTCGATTTCGGTCTGCTCGACCTGAGCCTTCGCCGACCGGAGGGCAGCCTCATCGATCGCCACGGTCCCGCGCCGGTTGCTCAGCTCCTCGGCACTGATCGCGCGCTTGTCGGGAACGCTCTCGGCCAGCCGGAGTTGGTTCTTCACCTGCGCCAGATTGGCCTCGGCCAGCTTCACGTTGGCTTGCGCCACCAGTAAGTTGGCCTGCAGGTCCCGGTCGTCGATCTTGAAGAGCGGGTCGCCGGCGCGCACCTGCTCGCCCCACCGAACATAGATCGCCGTGACGATGCCGGAGACCGGAGTGCCAACGGCGATGTTCTCGGTGCTGGACTCGATGATGCCCGAGCCCGCCACGAACGTCTCGAACGGCGCGCGTGCCGGCTGTGCCACGGGTTCGGCGACGGGCTTCGGCTGGTTGCCGCGGATGACCGTTGCGATGGCGAAGACCACGCCAGCGACGGCGACGACGGGGAGCACGTACTTGCGGATCATTGCAGACCTCCGGATGCGTCGTTGTCGACGATGCTCTCGATGCGCCCGTCGTTCATGCGGGCGATGCGATCGGCGAAGCCGAAGATGCGCGAGTCGTGCGTGACCACGACCAGCGCCCGTTCGGAGCTCTGGGCCACCCGCCGCAGCAGCTCCATCACGGTTTGCCCGGTCTCGTGATCGAGCGCGCTGGTGGGCTCGTCACACACGATGATTCGCGGCTCGTGGACCAGAGCGCGCGCGATTGCGACGCGCTGTTGCTGGCCGCCGCTCAGCTGCGAGGGAAGCGCGCTCATGCGCCCGGCGAGTCCAACTGCGTCGAGCATCTCGCGCGCGCGCGCAAACGCGCGTGCGCGAGTCATACCGTTGATGAGCAGCGGTACGGCCGCGTTCTCGGCAGCCGTCAGCGCGGGCAGCAGGTTGTATGCCTGGAAGACGAACCCGATCGTGGCGCCACGGAAGCGTGCGCGCTCGCGCGCATTCATCCGGCGGAGATCGCGGTCGAGAACGCTCACGTCGCCGTCGTCCTGGTCGAGGATCGCGGCGATCACCGAGATCAGCGTCGTCTTCCCGCAGCCCGAGGGCCCGACGAGCATCAGGAGCTCGCCGCGACGCACCTCGAGATCGACGCCGCGCAGCGCAGTCACTTGCGCCTCGCCGGATCCGTACGTCTTCATGACGCCCCGGCAGCGGACCGCAACATCGATGTGAGTCGACTCCACGTCTCACCCCTTGAAGACAATCGCTGGCTCGAGCCGCATGACCTTCATGATGCTGAGCAGCGCCGCGAGCACGCAGATGAGGGCTACTGCGCCGGCGCTGAGCAGCAGAAGCTGCCATGGCATGCGGAACGCGAGCTCCGTGTCGCGGGTAACGAACCCGATCCACGAAGCCGCGCCGACGCCGAGCCCGTAGCCGATGGATCCGACAGTGACAGCCTGGAGCGCAATCATGCGCAGCAAGGTTCCGTTCTCTGCGCCCATCGCCTTGAGGGCGCCGAACTGCCGGATGCTCTCGAGCGTGAAGTTGTAGAAGGTCTGGCCCGCCACGGCGGTGCCGACGATGAAGCCGAGCACCACCGCGATCCCGAAGTTGATGGGGATGCCCGTGTATTTGAGGAAGTAGTTGACGGTGAGCTGCTTGAAGCCGTCGCTCGTGTAGGCGGAGAGGCCGGTCGTGCGCTGAATCCGCGCGCAGAGCTCGTCGAGATCCTGGCCAGGCTTCGCCTTGACGAGGACGAACGACAGGAGCCGGCGCTCCGGCGGAGCGATCGTGAGCGCACGCAGATAGGTCGTGTAGACCACAGGCTGGGACTGGAAGGTGCGGGTGTTCCGCGAGACTCCGACGACGATGGCACGATGGTCGTTGATCTCCAGCACGTCGCCGATCGCAAGCGGTGTCTTGGGTCCGCCCGGAACCGAGGGCGGCTTCGCGAGCTTGTCGGTCGCTCCCACGAGGTCGACGATGACGCCGTCCGCGCGGCGGAGATCGGCGATCTGGCCCTGCACCATCTCCGGCGGTCCGCCGATCAGAGTCGCGTCGTCGAGCCCGACGACGTTGACGCTCTGGAAGTTGCCGTCCCCGAGCCGCGCCTTGAGCAGCCCCTTGTACAGCGGCACCGCCCACTCCACGCCCTCCACGCCGCGCACGCGCAAGAGCTGCGTCTCCTGCATCGGCTTCACGTCGTCGATGAACTGCACCTTCGGGTCGACCACCCAGATGTCGGGCTGGCCGAGGTCCGTGATCGCGCCGTAAGTCCGGGTCATCAGGCCCACGAAGATCGCCGTCTGCTGAGTGATGAGCAGCGACGAGAAGGTGATCCCCATGATGATTCCGAGATACTTGGCGCGATCGCCGACGAGCATCTTGAGGGCGACGAAGTACATCGCGTCAGCTTCCTTTACCGCGCCCTGCGACGATCTCGTCGCGGATCGCCCTCGTGAGAACGCCGGTCGCCAGGATCTCGACGCCCGCACGATGCATCTCGGTCAGGAGCGCCTTACCGGCTGCATCGACGAAGCGGACGTCCACGAGCTCGATCCGGACGGCAGCGTCACTGCTCGCCTCGCGCGTCTGCCGCCAACATGCGCTCAGCTCGTCGACCCAGGGGCCTTGGAGCCGACCCTCGAGCCGGAACACGACCGTGTTGCTTCGGCGGTGACTCGTGATCCGGAGCATGCCCGCCCCACAGCGCAAGTCGCGTGCCGGCACCGACGGCGGCGACACGCTGCAGGAAGGCGCCGCGCGTCCCCGCTGCCGAATGCCGTGCCGGGATCCGGCATGTTCGCCGGATCCATTCAGCAGCCGAGCGCGTCCCGGAGGCTGTGCTCTACCGAGAAGCTATTCGTCGGGACTGAAGAGCCCTGCGTGACCCCAACCGTTGCCGGCTCCCATCACGTAGCGCTCCGTCGTCCAGTTGGCCGGATCGATCGACCGCAGCTGCCAGCCGTATTCGAAGAGCCACTGCGAGGGACTGCGAAAGTAGAAGGACAGCCCCCGGTCGTCGGGATGCCGGCCCAGCGACGACTTCGTGATCTTCCGCTCGAGGCACAGGTCATAGCTCGTCCCGACGTCGTCGAGCGAGTTCGTTTCGATCATGAGGTGTTGGATCTTGCGCGGAGACATCGGCATGCCGAAGAACGCCAGCGAGTGATGTCGCGGGTTGCAGTGCAGGAAGGCTCCCACCAGCGCACCGTCGGGAGCCAGCACGTAGTCGGAGATCCCGAATCCGAGCGCGCGCACGTAGAAACGCGCGGCGGCCTGGACGTCCGAGCTGATCAGGACGACGTGTCCCAGGCCCAGCTCTCCCATGAGGAACCCGGACAGCGCACGCGTCGGCGAGAAGCGCGGGTAGAGCAGTATCTCGTTGCCGACGGTGAGCTCCATCCGCACGCCGGTGTAGGGGCAGGTGAAGTAGGCGAGCTCCAGCACGCGCCGCTCGGCCAGCTCGTCGGGCTTTCCCGCGTGCACCGGGACGCCCTGATTCTCCAGCACGCCCGCGGTCGCCTCCAACGCCTCGTGACTGGCGAGCTCCCATCCCACGTGAGAGACATCGTCCTCTTCTCCCGCACGAACGGTGAGCCGATGGTGTCGCTCGTCCCCGCGCAGGTAGAGGAGCCGATCCTGGCTGTCGGTGCCGATCTCGAAGCCGAGAACCTCGGTGCCGAACTTCTTCCACGCGCCAAGGTCACTCGCGTTCAGGCCCAGGTATGCCAGCCTCGCTACGCCCATCGTCGCATCCCCTTCTGCGCTCGTTTGTTGCTTGCTCCATCCGCTACGAGCGGACGGGACCACTCAGCCGCCGAACGAAGTCCGCGATCGCTGCACCGATTTCGTCGGGACTGTCCTCCTGCAGCGTGTGCAGGCCCTTCACGGTGACCTCCCTCTGGTGAGGCCACGCGCGGACGAGCTCACGGACGCGGCCGCGGACGATGGCGCCCGGCTCGGCGGAGAGGAACAGCTTCGGCAGGTCGCTCTCGGCCAACCAGCGGGAATTCTCACTCACCACTGCTGCGACGTCGGCTGGCTCGCCGTCGAGAGGCAGGCTGCGAGGCCACGACAGCGTCGCTCGGCGGCCTTCGCCAGGGTCGGCGAACGGCTTCCGGTAGTGCGACATCTCCTCATCGGTCAGCCGGCGCATTACGGCCCCGGGGAGCCGAACCTCGATGAACGCGTTGTCGCGCAAGACCATGCGCTCGCCCTTCGGCGATCGGAGCGCCCGAAAGAAGGGTCGGGCCTGCTCAGGGATATCCTGCCAGCGCAAGGGCGCGGCGATGGCTTCCATATGCACGATGCCCTTCACGCGGTGCGGATTCCGGCGGGCCCATTCGAACCCGAGTGCGGCGCCCCAGTCATGAAGCACGAGCACGACGCGATTGCCGAGCTCGAGCGCATCCCACAGCGAGAACAGGAAGTCGCGGTGCTCGGAGTAGCGATAGCGATCTGGGTCCGACGAACGGAGCTTCTCCGAGCTCCCCATCCCGATGAGGTCGCAGGCGACGAGGCGGCCCAGCCCCTCCAGGTGCGGCATGACGTTGCGCCACACGTAAGACGATGCGGGTTGGCCGTGCTGGAAGACGATCGCGTCGCCTTCGCCCTCGTCGATGTAGGCCATCCGCCTGCCCGCGACTTCGCGGTACTTGAGCTCCGCGTAGGGTTTGGTTCCAATCATGCGACCGCCGATTGGAGGCCGCCGGATGCGGGGATCCAGGCGCCGGTCAGCCAGCCCGCTTCGTCCGAGGCCAGGAACACCGCGATCCGAGCGACGTCCTGCGGCCGACCTATCCGGCCGAGCGGTGTGCTGGCCACGAGCTGCTTCTCGAGCTCGCTACCGATGAGGCCGCTGGTCCGCGTGCCCTCGGTCTCCACCGGGCCGGGCGCGACCGCGTTCACTCGAATGTTCCGGCCGCCCAGCTCCACGGCGAGCACGCTCGTGATCGTGTTCACGGCCCCCTTCGTGGCGGCGTAGACGACCGATCCGGGTGTCGGGCTGACGCTCGCGACGGAGCTGACGTTGATCACGCTCCCGCCGTTCGGGCCGAAGTGAGTGAGCGCCTCACGGATCGTGAGCATCGTGCCGAGGACGTTCACGTCGAAGAAGCGTCGGTAGGCGCCCTCGGTGACCGCCTCCAGCGGGGCGAAGCCGGCGACAGCCGCGTTGTTCACCAGGACGTCGAGACCACCGAACGCCGCCTTCGTCTCGGCGAAGAGCCGGCGGACCTCGGCCGCTTGGGAGACGTCGCCTTGGACGGCGATCGCGCGACCGCCCGCCCGCACGATCGCCTCGACGACCCGATCGGCAGCCTTCTGGCTGCCGGCGTAGTTCGCGACCACGGCCGCGCCCGCGGCTGCGATCGACCGCGCGATCTCCGCCCCGATTCCCTGGGAAGCCCCTGTCACCACTGCAACCTTGCCCGCCAAGTCGGCCATGTCTTGGTCCCTTCTCGCTGCGATGGGTTGCGCTCGTCGCCTACGGCTTCGGGAGGCTCGCGAGCACGTCGCGCAGCGTCGCGGTGTCGCGTCCGATCAGGCCGTGGAGGTCGCGGCTCCGGCTGTCCAGGTCGCCGCGCGCGATCGCAAGGTCGGTGGCGACCAGAAGCTCGACGATCGGCTTGGGAAGACCCGTCTCCGAGAGCGCTTCGCGGTACGACGCGGACGAGAGATCGCGGTAGGCGATCGGCTTGCCCACCCACTCCGAGACCGATTCGGCGAGCTCCGTCATCGTGAAGGCGTGATCGCCGGAGAGCTCGTAGGTCTTCCCACGATGCCCGTCCGTCGTGAGGACCGCGACCGCCGCCGCTGCGTAGTCCACGCGCGAGGCGGCGGCTATGCGCCCCGATCGTGCCGCGCCGAGAAAGGCGCCATGGGCAAGTGGCATCGCGAGGCGGTCCGTGTAGTTCTCGATGTACCAGCCGTTGCGGAGGACGACCCACGGGCTGCCCGAGCCGCGGAGGATCACTTCGGTGGCCTCGTGCTCGCCGGCGATCGGCAGGGTGCTCGCATCGGCGTGCAGCACGCTCGTGTACGCAAGGAGTTCGACAGCGGCGGCCTTGGCCGCCTCGATCACTGCACGGTGCTGCTCGACGCGGTGGCCGAGCTCCGTGCCCGATACGAGGAGCAGGCGCTCGACTCCGGCGAACGCCGGCGCGAGCGTCGCCGGCTCCGCGTAGTCGCCGTGTCGCACCTGCACGCCGCGCGACGCGAATCGCGCCGCTTTCTCGGGATCGCGGACCACGGCCACGAGCTGACCCGGCGGAACGACCTCGAGCAGGCCGTCGAGTACGAGGCCGCCGAGCATTCCTGATGCACCGGTGACGCCGATCATCTTTCACTCAGTTGGTTCATGGTTCGCTCGGATTCGTGGACGACCTTCACGCCACCCAGCTAGCGGAAGCCGCCTTGGCGCGCGCGGCTCATGACAAGAAGAGCCCATGGTGATGACGCCTAGAACCTGCAGTCACGACGACTCGCTCGGTGTCCGGTCGTGATCTGGAGTGGTGGCTCGGAGCATGGCCGCTTGAATCGCAAGCTGCGTGCCTGCGACTCGAAGGAGACCAACACGGCGCCGCAACCCAGCGCGCCGATCCCGTGCCCGGAATCCGGCACGTGCGCCGGACCCGGGCATTCGTCGGGCACCCACGGATGGATTCCCGCGCCGGCAACTTCAGCGAGCGGAAACGTGAGCGCGTGCGTCCGACCCGGAGGGGGCGCTACCACCGAGTCGGCTGTCCGGTCCGCCTTGGGCCATCTTGGCCGACACCATCTTTTGGATGGGGTACAGGAGACCGAGGGTCACCAGGCCTGCGATGGTCACCAGCCAGCCGAGAACGTCGTAGTGCTCGAGGGGCTGCCCTGGACGCTGCACCACGATCAGGCCCGCCATGCCGGCCGCCACGCCCCCCGAGAGCTGTGCGACGGAGCCGTTCGCCGCCATGAAGGCGCCGCGCTCGGCCAGCTCGGGGACCGCCGAGATGAGCGCCTGGCTCGAGATCATGCGCGCGCCGATCGCGCCGTAGAGCAGCACGTTGATGGCGATGACCCAGGCCAGCGGAGTCTCGCCGAGCCGGCAGTAGACCAGCACCATGGCGATGGACACGAACGATCCGATGCTGAACAGCCGGTACTTGCCGACCCCGTCGCTGAGCCTGCCCAGGAGCGGGCCGGCCGCGAAGCTGGACAATCCAGCGACCAAGTAGACCCAGGGTAAGTGGTCCAAATCAATCTTCAGGTTGTTGACGCTGAAGGCGCTGGCAAAGGGCATGAGCATGAAGCCGCCCGTGGTCATGAAGATCGTGGCCAGGAAGACCAGGAGATAGCGGCCCTGGCCGACGGTCTTGAAGAGATGAGCTAGGGGACTTCTGGTGACTTGCGCCTCGAGGTGAGCGGTGACGGGCCGAAGCTTGGCCAGGATGACAGCGCCACCGCACGTGCTCAGGGCGACGATCATGAGAAACGGAGCGTGCCATCCCAGGTGGTTGCCGAGCCACAAGCCCAGGGGCAGGCCGAGCACCTGGCTGGCGCCGAAGGCGGCCTGCACGAAACCCATCACCCGGCCGCGGACCCCGATGGGAAAGACGTCGGCGATGATCGCCATGCTGATGGATCCGATGACGCCGCCGAACCCGCCGGTGACGATCCGCGCCAACACGATGAATCCGTAGGAAGGTGCGACTCCACACAGAAAGGTCCCGACGATGAAGCCCCCGTAGAAGAACAGGAGCAGCTTCTTGCGATCGAACCCGTCGGCGAAGCCCGCCGCCAGGATGCCCGAGAGTCCCGCAGCGAAGGCATACGCCGAGACGGCGAGCCCGAACTGGCGGGTGGAGATGGAGAGCGCAGGCATCAGGATGGCCCCGAGCGGACCC
>DATJZY010000046.1 GCA_035577985.1 Candidatus Eisenbacteria bacterium | reverse complement strand
ATCGGGGAGCGAACGCTGCGCCCCCCGGCCACTCGCGCCGCCGCGCACCACACCGACCCGAACCCCGCTCAGAAGGTCAGCGGCACCCCGAAGTCGAAGAACTTCAGCTGATCACATCCCACGTTCAGGTCGAGGCGCCCGCGGAACTTGACGTTCACGTTGACGGTGAAGCCGAGTGGTCCGCCGCGCGGGATGGCGGCGGCCGCGAACACCGAGCCGCCCGGACGATGCCCCTGCATGGTGCCGAGCACGAACGCGTACTCGGGGTCGGCTTCGAGCGCCGTCGAGCTGTCGTGGACGACGACGCTCGGGCACGGCGCCGTGCCGCCGGCGCCGCAGCGCCATTCCACGTGCTGCCCGGGATTCATGCCGGGCGCGGTCGTATCCAGGCCGTTCTCGTCGACGTCGACGACGTCCGACGGCTCGGGACCGTCGTTGGGGCCGTCCGCGACCGCGATGGACGCCTGGTACGCGCCCGTGATGCCGCCGCCGGCGCCGGCGACGCTTCCGGGGAGGTTGCGCACGTTCAGCCAGTTGACCGTCGGCACCTCCCACTCGGTGCAGTTGCCGCCGATCACGTGATCGCACGCCCGCATGAGCAGCTCGGTGTAGATGCCGCCCGCGCAGGTGTCGGCGCCGGCAGCCGACGGGAACAGCATGACCGTCGTCGGATGGGCGCGCAGGTTCGTGAAGCGGAAGACGCCGCGGCCGTCGACCGCCGTCCACGCGACGTAGATGGGCTGCCCGTCGTTCTTCCACGGGCACCACGAGAAGTCGTCGCCGCCGTCGAGCGTCCCCTCGCGGAAGTTTCGCTGGCGGTACGAGAGGTGGATGACGCGCCCCGGCGTCCCCAGTCCCTCGACCCCGTCGAGGTCGTTGTTGTTGGCCGTGACGCGATAGATGAGGGGCTTCTCTCCGACCGAGAACGCCGTGACCGCCCGGCCGAAGAGCGCCGCCACCACTCCGACCGAGAGCACGAGCCCGAGCACGATCCGTCGATGCGACATCTGTCCTCCTTGGGCGGGTGGGTTGCGGGCGGACAGCCGTGCGCTGCAGTCGCCGTGCCATCCGGCCGCCGTCGCCCCGCGCGCGTTCGCCGCCGCGGCGTGCAGCAGGCGCGTTCACGCCGTTTCGCGGGTGCCGCCGAGCGGATCGCGAATGCCGTGCCGCTCCATGCGCCGCCACAGTGTGACGCGCGAGATGCCGAGCGCGGACGCCGCCCGTTGTCGGTTCCAGCGATTCGCTTCGAGCACGCGCAGGATGCGCGTCCGCTCGTCCGCCCAGGGGCTCCCGCTTCCCGCGGGCTGGCGCTGCAGGAGGGTCACCAGATCGGCACCTGTCGCTTGGGCGAGCGTGAGCAGCGCTTCGAGGGCGTTCTCGAGCTCGCGCACGTTGCCGGGCCACGGGTGCTCGAGCAGCGGACGGCACGCGTGCTCGCTCGGTGACGCGAACGTGGTCCGCTGCCGCCCGTTGAAGCGCTCGACGAAGTGCGCCACGAGGAGCGGGATGTCGGCTCGCCGCTCGCGCAGGGGCGGCAGCCGCAGCGTCAGGACGCGCAGGCGATAGAAGAGGTCGCTGCGGAATCGCCCGGACTCGACCATGCGCCAGAGGTCCTGGTTCGACGCCGCGATGAGTCGCACGTCGAGCCGTCGCGCGACGCTCGCGCCGAGCGGCCGCACTTCGCCATCCTGCACGACGCGCAGGAGCTTCGCCTGGAGCGAGAGCGGCAGGTCTTCGATCTCGTCCAGGAAGAGCGTGCCGCCGTCGGCGAGACGGAGCGCGCCGGGTCGTTCCTGGATGGCACCGGTGAAGGCGCCCCGCGCGTGGCCGAAGAACTCGCTCTCGGCGAGCGACTCGGGCACGGCGGCGCAGTTGATCGGCACGAACGGCCTGGCGGCGCGCCGTCCGAGGCCGTGGATCGCGCGCGCCACGACTTCCTTGCCGGTCCCCGTCTCGCCCTCGACGAGCACGTGCGCCTCGGCGCGCGCCGCGACGCGGACGAGCGCGCGCACCTCGGCCATGGCGCGCGTGCGGCCGATGAGCCCGGGCACGGGCGCATCCGGCTCGCGCGGCGCGGGTATGGCCGCGAGAGCGCCCAGCGTGGCCTGGAGCAGCTCCGGATCGCCGTCCGCGACGAGATAGTCCGTTGCGCCGGCCTTCAGCAGCGCCACCGCCACGACCGCGTCGTCGGCGCGCCCGAGCGCGACGATGGGTACCCCGGGCCACGCGGCGCGCAACGCGCGCACGCCGCGGACGGCGTCCTCGCGCGCGACGGCGGCGGGCCCGAGCAGGACCAGGTCGACCACGGGGTCGGGAGCGTTCGCGAGCGCGGTCGAGGTGTCGACGACGTCGAGCCGTGCACCCGGCTGCGCCCGCGTGACCGTCGCGACGAGCGCGTCCCCACGTTCCACCCCCACGAGCACGATCCGCATCCGCGCGACCCTCCCCGGTGCGAGGGTACGGCAGCGCCACGCTGCCGCAAGAACTAGAAGCGGAATATCCGCGCCGGTAGCGCTACGTCGCCGCCGGCGCGAGCTCGACCAGCACGGCGCCCGCGTCGACCATCGCGCCCGGCGTGGCGCCCAGGGCGCGCACGGTGCCGTCGATCTCGGCCGCGAGCGTCGTCTCCATCTTCATCGCTTCGACGACGACGAGCGGCTGGCCGGCCGTCACGGCGTCGCCGACGGCGACCAGCACCTTCACGACTTTCCCCGGCATCGGCGCCACGACCGATCCCGACCCCGCCCCCGCCGCGCCGCCGCCGTGCGCGTCGTCGACGCGCTCGAAGACGAAGCTGTCGCCGCCCACCGCGACGTGGATGCGATCGCGGGTGCGCGCGACGACGGCGCGCAGCGGCTGGCCGTCGACCTCGAGCACGAGCTCCTCGACGATCGCGTGACCCACGCTCGCCGTTGCCGTCGCGACGATCGTGCCCACGCGGTGCGCGGCGCCGTCGACGGTGGCGGCGAGCCCACCGCCGTCGGGGACGACGGCGACCGCGAGCGTGTGGCCGCCCGTGCGCAGCTTCACCTGGGCGCTCACGTTCCGCCGAGCCTCCAGCGCCCGAGCGTCTCCCACGGCGTGGGCTCGGTCCGCAGCCCGGCGCCGTCCGCCCCGCGTGCCGCGGGACGTGCGCTCGCAACGGCGGCGACGAGCGCGGCGAGGTCGGCCCGCGCCGCCGGACGCCAGGCGGGAACGTGCTCGGAAAGAAAATCCGTGTGGGTGTTCCCGGCGCGGAACGCCGCGTGCGCGAGCACGTCGCGCAGGAAGGCGAGGTTCGTCGTCGGGCCGAGGACGATCGTCTCGGTGAGCGCGATCGCGAGGCGGTCGATCGCGGCGCGACGATCGGCGCCCCAGGCGGACACCTTGGAGAGGAGCGGATCGTACTCGATCGGCACCGTGAAGCCGGCGCGGATGCCCGAGTCGACGCGGACGCCGGGCCCGCTCGGCTCGTGCAGCGCCAGGATGGGGCCGGCGCTCGGGAAGAAGCTCTGCTGCGGGTCCTCCGCGTAGACGCGCGCTTCGATCGCGTGGCCGCGCGGCCGGACGTCCGCCTGCGCGAACCCGAGGGGCTCGCCGGCCGCGATGCGAAGCTGCGCCACCACCATGTCGACGCCGGTCGCGAGCTCCGTCACGGGGTGCTCCACCTGGAGCCGTGTGTTCATTTCGAGGAAATAGAAGCGGCCGCTCTCGTCGAGCAGGAACTCGACGGTGCCGGCGCTCACGTAGCCGACGGCACGCGCAGCGGCGTGCGCGGCGTCGGTCATCTGCGCGCGCAGCGCCGGCGTCATGACGGGGCAGGGCGTCTCCTCGACGATCTTCTGATGCCGGCGCTGGATCGAGCACTCGCGCTCGCCGAGATGGACGAGCGTGCCGTGGCGATCGCCCAGCACCTGCACCTCGACGTGGCGGGGGCGCACGATCTGCTTCTCGAGATACACGCGGCCGTCCGCGAAGGCGGCCGTCGCCTCGCGCGTCGCGGCCGCGAGCGCCTCGGCCAGCTCCGTCTCGCTCGCGACCGTGCGCATGCCCTTGCCGCCGCCGCCGGCCGCGGCCTTCACCAGGATCGGGTAGCCGAGGCGCGCGGCGGCCTCCTTCGCGGACGCGACGTCGCCGGCCGCGATCTCGCTGCCCGGTACGAGCGGCACGCCCGCCTTCGCCGCCGTCGCGCGGGCGGCGAGCTTGTCGCCCATTGTGGCGATCGCGGAGGGCGGTGGGCCGACCCACACGAGCCCCGCGCCCTCGACGGCTTCGGCGAAAGCCGCATTCTCGGAGAAGAACCCGTAGCCCGGGTGGACGGCGTCGGCGCGCGTCGCGCGCGCGGCGGCGAGGATGGCCTTCGTGTCGAGGTACGACTCGCGCGCCGGAGCGGGCCCCACGCACACCGCCGCGTCGGCGGCCGCGACGTGCGGCGCGCTCCGGTCGGCCTCCGAGTACACGGCGATCGGCGAGAGCCCGAGCGCGCGGCATCCGCGCGCGATCCGCACCGCGATCTCGCCGCGGTTGGCGATGAGGACCCGCTGCACGGGGCCGTCGTCTAACCGACCCGGGGAGTGCGGGCAAACCCCGGCGGCAGGCGCGACTACGGACAGCCGGGCTCGATCCGGCAGGTCGGCGAGCAGCAGTCGCCCGCGAGCTGGTTCCCATCGTCGCACTCTTCCTGGAGCGCGGCATCGATCGTGCCGTCGCCGCAGACGCTCGGCGTCGCGCGCACCAAGTTGATGCACAACCCGCCGGTGGCGGAGTCGCAGCTCTCCTGGAAGAGTGGCGATGCGTTCGGCGCGAGTTCGACCTCGGCTCCCATCCTCATTCCGGTGGCGACCTGGTAGGTGGCGAAGTCCGGGTAGACGAAACTGACGACGCTGAGAGCTCCGCCGGCTCCTTCGACGATCGAGTAGGTGCGAGACGACGGATCATCGAAGAAATACCATGTCCCAGTCATGTTGCAGCCCGCGAACGTCGAGGGCGTCTGGCAGAAGGCCGGGAACTCCGGCGCACAGATCGGCACGCAGGCGGCCGTCGCATCACAGCACGGCGCGTTCGGGCCTCCCTGGAACCCGCATTGGCTACCCGTCGACGCGCAGCACTGGCACGCAGCGGGCGTTCCCGGAGCACCGCACGGCGCCAAGGGTGCACATGAGCCACCGGCTGCCCCGTCGCACTGCTCGCCCGCTTCGATGATCCCGTTGCCACACACCGGTACCGTCGTCGTGGGGGTCGAGGTGCTGGTGCTCGACGTGGTCGTGCTCGACGTCGTCGTCGCACCGAGCGCCGCGTCGGAGCAGTCGGCAAGCGCGCCCGAGATCGCACCCGACGCGACGAAGCGTCCCGGCAGGTCGACGCGAATGGTCGCCCCGTTGAACAGGGCGCAGCTCCGAACCGTTCCCGTCGTGAGCCGGATGCCGACGGCGCCGTGCGCCGTCGCGAGCGGAAGTCCGACGTCCCTCGCCACCATGCGAAGCAGGCGTCCCTGCTTCAGGAGCGCCAGCCGAACCGGCGACGGTCCCGCCGGGGCGGTCTTGTTCGCGAAGCGATATGCCGGGCTCGTGGTCTTCGTCTCCCATCCGGGCTTGCCCACTCCTGCCGGGATGGCGAGCGCCGCCGCTCCTTCCGCTGCGGAGATGACGTCGAGGGTCGCGCCGACGACGGACGGATCGTCGCCTGAGGCGAAGGCCGGGAACAGGAACGCCGGGTCTTTCGAGACGAACACGAGCTTCGTCCCGGAGTTGGATCGCTTGAGCGTGAGGCGGGTGCCGGCGATCGGCTGGTCCGCTGCCATCAGCGCCGTGTGGGTCGCGAGAGCAAGGACGATCGGAGCCAGGAGCTTCGGCACGGCTACCCCCTGCTGACCGGCCTACGAGACGGGGGGCCATGCCGTCAAGGCAAATCCACCTGGGCTCGATCTACATCCGGAAGACGCCGAACGTCGTTCGCTCGACGGGCGCGTTCAGCGCCGCCGCGAGCCCGAGGCCGAGCGCATCGCGCGTCTCGAGGGGATCGAGGATGCCGTCGTCCCACAGGCGCGCGGTCGCGTAGTAGGGGCTGCCCTCGGTCTCGTACTTGGCGCGGATGGGCGCCGTGAGGGCGTCGGCCTCGGCCTCCGCGAGCGCCTTGCCGCTCGCCGCGAGCTGCTGCTGCTTCACGGTGAGGAGGGTCTGCGCCGCTTGCTCGCCGCCCATGACCGAGATGCGGCTGTTGGGCCACGACCACATGAGGCGCGGCTGGTAGGCGCGTCCGCACATGCCGTAGTTGCCCGCGCCGTACGAGTTGCCGATCAGCACCGTGAACTTCGGCACCGCCGCGTTGGCGACCGCGTTCACCATCTTGGCGCCGTCCTTCGCGATGCCGCCCTGCTCGTAGCGCTTGCCGACGATGAAGCCGGTGATGTTCTGCAGGAAGACGAGCGGCACGCCGCGCGCGCAGCAGAGCTCGATGAAGTGCGTCGCCTTGAGCGCCGACTCGGAGAAGAGGACGCCCTGGTTGGCGACGATCCCGACCGGATAGCCGTGCAGATGCGCGAAGCCCGTCACCAGCGTCGGCCCGTAGAGCGCCTTGAACTCGTGGAAGCGGCTCCCGTCGACGAGGCGCGCGATCAGCTCGCGCGCATCGGTCTGCTTGCGCGGATCGCGCGCGACCAGGCCGTAGATCTCGGCCGGGTCGTACGCGGGCGGCTCGGGCGTCGCGCGCGCGAGCGCCGCCGGCTCGACGGGCGGCATGGCGGCGAAGATCTCTCGCGCGATGCGGAGCGCGTCGGCGTCGTTCTCGGCCAGGTGGTCGGCCACGCCCGAGATGCGCGTGTGCGTCTCGCCGCCGCCCAGCTCCTCGGCGCTCACCTCCTCGCCCGTCGCCGCCTTCACGAGCGGCGGGCCGGCGAGGAAGATCGTGCCCTGGTTGCGTACGATGATCGCCTCGTCGCACATCGCCGGCACGTAGGCGCCGCCGGCCGTGCACGAGCCGAGCACCACTGCGACCTGCGGCAGGCCCGCCGCCGACATGCGCGCCTGGTTGTAGAAGATGCGGCCGAAGTGCTCGCGGTCCGGGAAGACCTCGGCCTGGAGCGGCAGGAAGGCGCCGCCCGAGTCGACCAGGTAGACCGAGGCGAGCCGGTTCTCGAGCGCGATCTCCTGCGCCCGCAGGTGCTTTTTCACCGTGAGGGGATAGTAGGTGCCGCCCTTCACCGTCGCGTCGTTGGCGACGACGACGGCGTGGCGCCCCGCGATCTGGCCGATGCCGGTCACCATGCTCGCGCCCGGCGCCTCGTCGTCGTAGCACCCGGTCGCTGCGAGCGGCGACAGCTCGAGGAACGGCGTGGCCGGATCGAGCAGGCGCTCGATCCGCTCGCGCGGGAGGAGCTTCCCGCGCGCGGTGTGGCGCTCGCGCGCGTCGGGCGGGCCGCCGGCCGCCGCCCGCGCGCGCGCCGCGCGCAGCTCGGCCACGAGCCGCTCCATGTGCGCCCGGTTCTGCTCGAACTCCGGATCGCTCGTCCGGACGCGAGACGGAAGCCGCATCCCGCGCGCCCGCTACCAGAAGATCGACGGGCGCGCCGAGAGTCCGTCCGCGAGCATGGACGCGATGCGCGCCTTCACCTGATCGACCTTCTCCGCGATGACGTCGTCCTCGTCGGCCGGGTTGCCCTCGAAGTGCATGGGCTCGCCGAAGTAGATGCGATACTTGACCGGCAGCGGCACCATGCCGAGCGGGCCGAGCCACGGCCAGGTGAGGGTCACCGGGAAGGCCGGCATGCCGAGCAGGCGCGCGATCGGCATCAGGTTGGCGATCGCGGGCGCCTGCTCCTCGGAGCCGACGACGGCGATCGGGACGATCGGCGTCGCGGTCTCGAGCGCGAGCCGCATGAAGCCGTGGCCGAACTCCTGGAGCTGATAGCGCTCCCAGATGAGCTTGTTCATGCCGCGCACGCCTTCGGGAAACGCGATGACGCACTCGCCCTGCTCGAGCATGTCGATGCAGTTCTTGCGCGTCCCGACGACCGAGCCGGTGCGCACCATGATCTCGTTCACGAACGGCACCGTCGGCAGCCAGTACTCGCCCATGCCGCGGATGATGCGCGGCGGCTCGGCCTCGAGGAACGTGGCCGCGCCGATCATGGCGGCGTCGAGCGCGACCTGGCCGGCGTGGTTCCCGATGAGGAGGCACCGCCCCTGCGGGATGCGTTCGATGCCGCTCGTCTCGACGCGGAACCAGTAGCGGTAGAGGAGCGCCGTGACGGTGAGCGCGCGCTTGGCCGTCTCGGTGTGGAACCCCCATGCGTCGTAGCCGTAGGCGTTGAGGCGCGTCGGAATGCGCGCCATGCGCTCGTCGATCTCGTGCTGCAGCTCTCCGACGGCCGGGGAGTTGTAGAGTGCGCGCAGCATGCCCATCAGCGGCGCACGCTCGCGAACACGTCTTCGAGGCTGAAGAGCGGCGCGAAGCCCGTCGCCTGCTGGAAGCGACGACCGTCGAGCGTGCACGGGTACTTGAGGAAGTTGATCGCGCCCGGAGGCGTCGGGTAGAGGCCCCAGCGGAAGAGTCGGCTGAAGACGGCGCGCGCCACGGTCTCCGGGAACGGGACGGCGGTGCCGCCCGACTCGTGGATCGCCACCTTGAGGGGAACGGCGCCGGGACCGGTCAGGTTGAACACGCCGTGCGTGCCCGTCTGAAGCGCGAGCGCGACGGCTTCCGCCACGTCCTCCTCGTGGATGAACTGCATCATCGGGTTGAAGCCCATGATCGTCGGCACGTAGCGCCCGCGGAGGTAGCGGCCCATGTTGCTGTGCACGTAGTACCCGAGCGTGCTCACGGGGCGGAGCACGGTCGTCGCGACCTCGGGATGCCGCCACAGGAACGCGGTCGCGAGCGTGTCGACCTCGGAGAGGTCGCGCACCTCGGCGTAGTTGCGCGAGACGTTGAGCGGCGAGTCCTCGTCCATGTAGTACGGGTTGTCGGGAAACGCGCCGTACACGTAGCTCGACGAGAGCAGCACGACGCGTTTCACGCCGTGCGCGATCGCGTACTCGAGCACGCGCTTGGTGCCGAGCACGTTGATCTCGTGCCGCAGCTCCTCGCCCAGGCGGAAGTGCCGGATGAAGGCGAGGTGGACGACGGCGGTGGGACGTTCGGTGCGGAAGACGTCCTCGAACTTTCGCTTGCGGATGTCGACGGTGAGGACGCGCAACCCGGGCGGGTGGCCTTCCCACGGGTGGCGATCGACGCCGACCAGATCGAACGTGTTCGCGAGCCGGCGCGCGATGAGGCGACCCTGGCCGCCGGCGATGCCGGTGATGAGGACGGTCTCGCCGGGGCGCGCGCCGCCGCGCGGATGGCTCCAGGTCTCGGTCACGGCCGCCGGACGCGGCGCGATCACCGGCGCCGGATCCGGCTCGGGATCCGCGAAGTGGAAGAGGCCTTCCGGCGTGTCGAACGGAACCCGCGCCATGCCGAGGCTCCGGTTATGCCGGGGCCCGCCCGGAGGCTCAAGCCACGGTGCAGAGCACGCGGTGCGCGTCGAGCATGGTGGTGCGGATCGGCACCCCGTGCGGACAGGCCGACCGACATGGGGCAGGGCAGGTGACGCACAGGCTCGCGTCCTTTTCCAGCGCGGCGTAGCGCGACGTCCCTTCCTCGCGCCATCCGTAATCCTTGGCGTACATGCGGTAGCGCAGCACGTCGTTGATCGGCAGGTCGTGCGGGCACGAGTCGAGGCACGCGCCGCAATGCGGCTGGCAGTAGTCGCCCTTGACGAGCTGGTCGTAGCGCTCGAGGCGCGCCGTGTCCTCGGGGCGCAGCGCCGTCCCCGACGCGACCAGGTACTCGTCGACGTGCTCCGGATCCCAGAACGAAACGACGAGGCAGGACACGTTCGGGTTCGAGAGCACCCAGCGGAACGCCGACTGCGAGTACGCACCAGCCTCCTGCTGGAACTCGGCGAGGTTCGTGTGCTTGGCGCCCTTCAGGGTCTTCATCGCCACGACCCCGACGTCGTGCGTCTTCGCCTTCTCGAGGATGTGGCCGAAGCTCGGCCACATGCCGAAGTGGTACGCGAGCATGAGGACGTCGAAACGCCCCGAGTCGATGGCGGCGTTGGCGACCTCCTCCAGATTCGGCGTGTGCGTGGAGACGCCGAGGAAGCGCACCTTGCCCTGCTCCTTCAACCGATCGAACGCCTCGTGGATGTTGGGCGCGAGGAGGCGATCCAACCGATCGCACGAATGGATGTGGATCAGGTCCACGTGATCCGTCTGGAGCCGCTGCAGGCTTCCTTCCACCTCGGCGATGATGTCGCGCACCGGCGTGTCGTTTGGGAGGTGCCCGGTCGGGCGGCAGAACTTCGTCGCCAGGAAGATGCGGTCGCGGTGGCCCTGCATGGCCTCGCCCAGCAGCCGCTCCGAGCCAGCGTCGGAGTAGTCGGGCGACGTGTCGACGTAGGTGACGCCGCGCTCGAAGAGCGCGCGCGGGACGTCGAGGTCGCGAATGCGCGCCGAGCCGAGCGAGATGTCGGACACCATCGCGTTCGTGCGTCCGAGGCGCCGGTAGCCGCGGATGCGCGAGGTGTGCCAGGCGGGATCGGGCGTGGGGGATTCGGTCTCGACCTTGGCGTTGAAGAAGTCCCGTCCGACCGCGAGCCACCCGCGGTTCGGCAGGAAGATGCCCGCCGCACCGCCGACCGTCGCGGCCGCCGCGGCGCCGGTCACGCGCAGCACCGCCCGCCGCGTGGCGCCTCTGGCCGGGGGCTCGGACAGGACGACGACGCGCGAGCCGCCGTCGCACCGCGGGCAGATCGGACGGCGCAGGCGGAAGGTCGCCCCGACGATCGCTACCAGCGCGGTCGCCGCGACGACCCAGAGCCGCCACAACGGCAGTCGCGTACGGTCGTTGCCCTCGACGAGGTCGTGCAGCAGCGGGGCGCCGACGATCGCGCCCACGACCAGGGGGAGCAGCAGGAAGGCCACGACGACGATCCGCCGCGGGCGCACGATGCGCAGCGCCCGGGGGCCGCCACACCTGGTGCACGGGCTCACGATTTCCCTGGTACGCGGCGAACGGCTGCGCGTCAACAATTTGTCCCGGGCACGTCTCAAGTCGCATGCGCGGTGTCCCGATAAAAGCGCTGGAGAGGCGTTTCCAAAGGAGCGATGAGGCCATGATGGATGCGACGACCCTGCAGCAGTTCCGCGCCGACGTGATCGCGCGCAAGAGTCTCCCGACGATCCCGCCGGTGCTCACCGGGATCATCGCGCTGATCGACGACGATCGGACGGGCGCGAAGAAGCTGGTCGAGCTCATCGAGCGGGACCAGGCGCTGACCGCCCGCCTGCTGCGGCTGGCGAACAGCGCCTTCTTCGGCCAGGCGCGGAAGGTCGCCACGATCCCGCAGGCGGTGCTCCTGCTCGGCTTCTCGACGGTGCGCAACCTGGCCCTCGGCGTCAAGGTCTGGGACACGCTCGGCACGGGCGTGTCGCGACGCGAGCTCGAGCAGCTGTGGACGCACGCGGTCGAGGTGGCCGCAGCGGCCCGCGTGCTCGCACGCCAGCAGCGCCAGACCGGCCCGGACGAGGCGTTCACCACGGGGCTTCTTCACGACGTGGGACAGCTCGTGCTCGCCCTGCGGTTCAAGGAGTTCTACTGGGACACCGTCCACAAGGCGACTTCGACCGAGCATCTGGCCGGGCTCGAGCAGTCGAGCCTGGGCGTCGATCACGCGGAGGTCGGGTCCTGGCTGCTCGAGGCGTGGAACCTCCCGCCGGTCATGGTCGAAGCGGTGCGGCGGCACCACGACACCGACGTGCGTACCGGGCTCGCCGGGGTGATCTCGGTGGCGAGCCGCCTCGCGCACCGCACGAACTTCCAGACCGGCGAGCTCGCGCCGGAGGGCGCGCCGATCCTCGAGGCGACCGGCGTCACGCGCGATGCGTGGCAGACGGTCGTGACCGAGGTGGGCCAGACCGGCGCCCTCGTGATGCTGGTGGAGGCCAAGGCGTGAAGCAGACGCCCGCGACGCCCGTCCTGGTGCGGGACTCGCTCGCCGAGGTCGAGACGCAGCGGGACGACCTGCTCGTCTACCTCTCGGCGGCGCGTTCGATCCTGGACGTGTGCGCGGGGGCTCATGGCGTCAAGGCGACCGCGCAGGAGCTGGCGGTCGTGCTGGTCCGCGAGCTCGGCGTCGAAGCGTGCGCGGTCACGCTGCGCGAGCGCGCCGACGCGCCGCTGCGGCTGGTCGGCTTCGCCGCCCAGAGCGATCGCTTCGGCGAGCCGTTCCCGGTGCTGCCCGAGAACGGCTGGGTGACACTCGCGCGTCTCGTCGGCACCGGCGCGGATCCGGTCTGCTTCCGTCGCGACGACGACGGCGGGTTCTCGGCCGTCACACCGACCGCGCTCACGAGCGAGGGCTTCACCGCGCTCCCGTTCTCGGTCGGCGACGAGCGCGACGGCGTGCTCGTGCTGCAGACGATCGTCGCGCCCTCGCAGCTCTTCGGACGCTTGCAGGGCGTCGCGCTGCTGGCCGACATGGTCGGCTACGCGCTCACCATGGCGCGCACCCGCGAAGCGACGCAGCGCCTGTGCGACCGCCTGTCGGGCGACCTCGGCGTCAGCCGGCGCCGCCTCGACGAGCGCGAGCAGACGCTCCGCGCGCGCGAGGACTCGATCACGCGGCTCACGAAGGAGCTCGTCCGCTCGAACAACGTGAAGACGGAGTTCCTCGCCACCGTGTCGCACGAGCTGCGCACACCGCTCAACGCCATCCTCGGCTACACCGAGCTGCTGCACGGCGGCCACATCGGGCCGATCACCGGCGAGCAGAGCGAAGCGATCGGGCGCGTGCTCCGCGCGGCCCACAACCTGCACCTGCGGGTCGAGGACATCCTGTTCTTCGTCCAGATGGACGCCGATCAGGTGATCGTGCGGTCGGAGCCGATCCAGATCGCGCCGATCGTCGACGAGGTGGTGGCCGCGCTCAGCGACCGGCCGTCGGCCTCGGTGGTCGCCCTGCGTACCGAGATCGACCCCGCCGCGCGAACCCTCGTGACCGACGCATCGCTCTTCCGCCGCGTGCTCTTCCACCTGCTCGGGAACGCCTTCAAGTTCACCGAGCGCGGGACCGTCTGGCTGACCATCCGCCCGGCCCCGCGTCCCGAGGACGCCCTCGTCATCGTGCGGGACTCCGGCGTCGGCATCCCGCCCGACCGCCAGCGCGCCATCTTCGACGCGTTCGTGCAGGCCGACGGCTCCGATGCGCGTCGCTTCGACGGCCTCGGCATGGGGCTCGCGCTCGTGCAGCGCGCGGCGCACCTGCTGGGTGGCCAGGTCGACCTCGAGAGCATTCCCGGGGAGGGGAGCGAATTCACCGTGACGCTACCGGGGGCGCTCGCGGCGGAGTCCCACGTTCTGATCGAGACCACCGCTCCCGAGCGCGCGAGCTACTGAGGGTGCGCCGCCCAGCGGGCGTGCAGCGCCTGCTCAGCCCCTGAGCACGGCGGTCGGGCCCGCACGTGCCTGCGCGCCCCGGCCTGACCATGTCGCGTGGCCGGGAACTTGCTTCCTCGATCCGCAGAGGAGGGCGGCGGCCATCAAGCCCTTGGGCCGAGTGATAGAGTTCCCGAGACGGCCGCGCAGGCGGTGGGTGGCCCGCGCGCTGCACTGGCTGCGCTACGGGCCCGACACAGCCGATCCGCGTCCCCCGCAGGACGCGTTGCGGGTGGTCACGCTGCGGAGACATGGCTAGTGGCGGGGACGCGCGAGCGGGCCCTGGACGTCGACCCGGCGGGCGCCGCGGCACGCCTGGCGGAGGTCGCGGAAACCGGCGATCCGGTCGAGGCGATCCTGGTCGTGCGCGGGTCCGTCCGGCCGGTCGAGGGCAGCGGAGGCAGGCGGTGGCGGATGCGGCTCGACGGCGACCACGTGCTGACGTTCCGCGCCGAATGGGTGGTGGCCGCCCGGCGCATTCCGGCGGCGGGTCGCAAGGAGCGAAGGTGAGGTGACGTTCGGGAGCTGACGTCACGCGATCGTGGTCCTCGGTTGGGCCGGCAGGAGGTCATGGTCCCCCCTGACCGCCGGCATGCGTGAGGGCGGCGCCGGACGGCACACGGGTCCGCATTCCCGCGCCGTCTGCCGCCCGATCGCACCAACCGGGGGCCCCGAACCCCGAGCCGACCGGCGCGTGGCGAACGCACGCCGCGGTTGAACCGGCCGGTCGAATGTCTCACAGTGACCCGGTCATGCCCGAGAAGCAGAGCCCGGCGGACGTCCGCCTGTGGCACGACCTCGCCGCCAAGGAGCGCAAGGGCGCTGGCCCGGACCAGCTCGTCTGGCACACCCCCGAAGGAATCGACGTGAAGCCGCTGTGGACGGCGGCCGACGTCGCGGGGATCGACTTCGCCGAAGGCCTGCCGGGCGTCTACCCGTTCGTCCGCGGGCCGCGCGCCACGATGTACGCCGGCCAGCCATGGACCATCCGGCAGTACGCCGGCTTCTCGACGGCCGAGGAGTCGAACGCCTTCTACCGCGCGAACCTCGCCGCCGGGCAGATGGGCCTCTCGGTCGCGTTCGACCTCGCCACCCACCGCGGCTACGACTCGGATCACCCGCGCGTCGTCGGCGACGTCGGCAAGGCGGGCGTCGCGATCGACTCGGTCGAGGACATGAGGATCCTCTTCGACGGCGTGCCGCTCGACAAGATGTCGGTGTCGATGACCATGAACGGCGCCGTGCTGCCGGTGCTCGCGAGCTTCATCGTCGCGGGCGAGGAGCAGGGGGTGGCGCGCGGGAAGCTCACCGGGACCATCCAGAACGACATCCTGAAGGAGTTCATGGTCCGCAACACGTACATCTACCCGCCCACGCCCTCGATGCGGATCGTCGCCGACATCATCGAGTACACCTCGAAGGAGATGCCGAAGTTCAACAGCATCTCGATCAGCGGCTACCACATGCAGGAGGCGGGGGCGACGTGCGATCTCGAGCTGGCGTTCACGATCGCCGACGGGCTCGAGTACGTGCGCGCGGCGTTGTCGAAGGGGCTCGACATCGACCAGTTCGCGGGGCGCCTCTCGTTCTTCTTCGCCATCGGGATGAACTTCTACATGGAGGTGGCGAAGCTGCGCGCGGCGCGCCTGCTCTGGGCGACGCTCGTGAAGAAGCACTTCGCACCGAAGCAGCAGGGCTCGCTCATGCTGCGCACCCACTGCCAGACGTCGGGCGCGAGCCTCACCGAGCAGGATCCCTTCAACAACATCATCCGCACCACGGTCGAGGCCATGGCGGCGGTCTTCGGCGGCACGCAGAGCCTGCACACGAACTCGTTCGACGAGGCGATCGCGTTGCCGACCGACGCCTCGGCGCGCGTCGCGCGCAACACGCAGCTGATCCTGCAGCTCGAGACCGGCATCCCGAAGGTGATCGATCCGTGGGGCGGCTCGTACTTCATGGAGTCGCTGACGCACGCGCTCGCGCGCAAGGCCATCACGCTCATCGACGAGGTCGAAGCCATGGGCGGGATGACGAAGGCGATCGAGGCCGGCTGGCCGAAGCTCCGCATCGAGGAGACGGCGGCGCGGCGGCAGGCGCGCGTCGACCGCGGCGAGGACGTCGTCGTCGGCGTCAACAAGTTCAAGCTCGCCGAGGAGCCCGAGATCGACACCCGCGAGATCGACAACACCGCGGTGCGGGAAGCGCAGGTGGCGCGCCTCGCCAGGATCAAGGCGACGCGCGACGCCGCCGCGTGCCAGCGCGCGCTCGACGCGCTCACGAAGTGCGCCGAGGGCGGGCAGGGGAACCTCCTCGCGCTCGCCGTCGAAGCGGCGCGGGCGCGGGCCACCGTCGGCGAGATCTCGAGCGCGCTCGAGAAGGTGTGGGGGCGCTACGCGGCCGAGATCCGCTCGATCTCGGGCGTGTACGGCGCCTCGTACCAGGACGACGCCGAGTGGAAGGCGCTGCAGGCGGAGATCGCCAAGTTCGCGGGCGAGCAGGGCCGGCGTCCCCGCATGCTGGTCGCGAAGATCGGGCAGGACGGCCACGACCGCGGCGCCAAGGTCATCGCGACCGCGTTCGCCGACCTCGGCTTCGACGTCGACGTCGGCACGCTCTTCCAGACGCCCGAAGAGGTCGCGCGGCAGGCGGTCGAGAACGACGTCCACGCCGTCGGCGTGTCGACGCAGTCGGGTGGCCACAAGACGCTCGTGCCGCAGCTCGTGAAGGAGCTGGAGAAGCTCGGTGCCGGGGACGTGGTCGTGATCGTCGGTGGCATCGTCCCCCCGAAGGACTACGCGATGCTCGAGCAGGCGGGCGTCAAGGCCGTCTTCGGGCCGGGGACGAACATCCCGAAGGCCGCGCGGCGGGTGCTGGCGCTCATTGGTGCCAGCGAGCGCGAGGGGACGCGGCGGTCGGCGTAGCCGGGGGCGGGTCCGCGCGTGTGGGGGCGAGGCTGCGGCTTCGGCTCCGCCGCGCGAGAGCACACACGTAGCGTCACGGCCCTATGTTTCGTCGCGCCGCTTCGCAGGCGCCTCCGCCTCGCCCCCACACGCACGACTCACCACCGCACGCCGCTTCGCTTCGCTCGCTCGCCGACGTGGGAACGAGCGGACGCCGGGAAGGCCTTCGTGACTTCGTCGCCCTTCAATTGGAAGGGATGCCGAAGCGGCGGAGCGGCGGCGGTCGTACGGGACGGGCGGAGGGCGGGCGCGCGGCGGAGCCGAAGCCGAAACCTCGCGCCTGCCCTCCGCCCGTCCCGTTCCCCGCCCCGGCCGCCTTCAGCGCCCGATCACCAGCCCGACCCGCCGTTGTTGATGGGCGGGACGCGTGGGGTGGGGACGGCGCCGGCGCTGGGTTCGCCGACGCGGGGCTCCCGCACCCTGGGCGCATTCACGCCGGGCTTGGTCTCTTCGCCGGTGGGATCACCCGGGTTGTCCGCGCAGCGCTCGCCCGTCGGCTTCCAGGTGCCGGCGGCGCACACCGTCTGCGTGCCGTTCTGACACGTCGTCGAGCCGTTGTTGTAGAAGACGTGATTGTAGGTGCACTGGGTCTCCGCCGCAGCGGCCGTACCCGCAGCCAGCACGCTCAGCGCGAGCACGACGCCCAACATCGTCCGCATGCCTCGTTCCTCCCGGCCGGAGAATACACGGCGGACCGAACCAGTGCACGCTGCTCGTGCGGCTCCGAACGTTGACTCCTGTGCACCGACCTCGTACGCGTCGCACATGGATTTCGGAATGCAGCTCGCGGCGCTGCCCGCGAAGGATCTACTCGAATCGGCCCGCAAGGCGGAGGAGTGGGGCTACGACTCGCTCTACGTGCCCGACCACTGGGCGTACGAGGGACAGGGCGGCGGCGGGCTCGACGACGGCGCCAATGCCTGGGAGGCGACGGCCATGCTCGGCGCCGTCGCGGCGACGACGTCGCGTGCGCGCATCGGCGCGCTCGTCCTGTGCAACCTCTTCCGCCATCCGGCCACGACCGCGCAGGCGACCGTCACGCTCGATCACGTGAGCAGCGGGCGTGCCCTGCTCGGCATCGGATCGGGCTGGACGAAGGCCGAGTTCGAGATGATGGGCATGCCCTTCCCGGACGTGAAGCCGCGCCTGCGCATGCTCGAGGAGGCCGTCCGCGTGGTGAAGTCCCTCTGGACCGAGAAGCGGACGACGTTCACGGGCGAGTTCTATCGCCTGAAGGACGCCTTCATCGTGCCGAAGCCCGTCCAGTCGCCGCATCCGCCCGTCATGCTCGGCGGCAGCGGCAAGGGCATCCTGCGCATCGCCGCACGCGAGGCCGACCACGTGAACGTGATCTCGGATGCCGGCCGGGCGGGGACGATCCTCATGAGCGAGGTCGCGAAGGTGACCGAGGACGCCTTCAAGGCGAAGCTCGACTTCGTGCGCGCCGAGGCGAAGGCGGCCGGGCGCAACCCCGACGCGATCACGTTCTCGAGCACCATCTTCATGCCGATGATCGCCGACGCCGAGTCCGCGGCGCACGGCTTCGCGAGCAACATGGGCGGCGTGTTCGGCCTCTCCGCCGAGCAGGTGATGCGCATGCCGATGGCCCTCATCGGCACGCCCGCGCAGTGCGTCGCGGAGCTGGAACGGCGCGAGCGCGAGTGGGGGACGCGCCACTACATCCTGTCCGGGTTCGGTGGGCCCGCACTCGCCGAGCGGTTTGCGCGCGAGGTGGCGGCGAAGGTCAAGAAGACGAGGTGAGCCGCACGCCCCAGCGGGTGCCATGCGCGGCGCGATGAAGTCGCCGCACGCCTGCGCGAGCTGACGGTGATGCACGACGACAGCGCGGACAGCGGGCCGCGCGATGCCCGTAGATCGGGGGTGCGACGCCGCGCGCCATGGAACACCCGTTGCTCCGCGCGGTCGTCGAGTGAAGGCCGCGGTGCCGAGCGCGTGGCTGGTGGCGATCGTGACGGTGAGCGTTGCGCTCGCCGGCGAGGGCAACGGTGCCCGCCTCGCAGCGGACGCCGTGGCGCTCTGCATGCAAGCGGACACCGTCGAGCGCGCCGAGCGTGCGCCGCTGCTGCGGCGCGGCCTCGCCCTCGCCGAAGAGGCCGTCGTCGCCGACGAGGAGAACGCGCGCGCGCACTTCGCCGTGTTCTGCACGCTCGGCAAGCTGGTCGACCTCGACGGCCTTGGCTGGCGCACGCTCGGGACGGCTGTCCGCGTCCGTCGCGAGGTCGAGCGCGCGGTCGCGCTCGATCCCACCGACGTCGACGCGCTGGTCGGCAAGGGCGTCCTCCTGCTGCGCCTTCCGCGCATGCTGGGCGGCGACTTCGACCAGGGCGTGCTGTGCCTCGAGCGGGCGCTCCGGCTGGATCCGTGGCATGCCGAGGCGCGCGCCCAGCTCCGGCGCCTGCGCGGCGCGAGCGAGCCGGTTGCCCTGGGCGCCGGCCGGACCGAATAGAGCCGTCGAAATCCCGTTGTCGCGCCCCGTCCCTTGGCGTAGTCTACGGGTGGCCGCGACGGAGGGAGAGCACGATGCGCGCGCTGGCCGCTACGCTGATCTTGCTCGGCATGGCACTGCCGGCGTCGGCCAAGATCGTGTGCCCCTCGGGCCGCTTCACGATCAAGACCAGCACGCCGCACGCCCTCGACGCCGCCGAGCTCGTTCTCGGCAAGGGCAGGGCGACCATCTCGGGAACCTGCGGGGCCGTGCGCGCCGGACAGTACCTGCGGGGCACCGGCGCGTGGCTGCTTCGGGTGAAAGCCCGGTGGAACGACTGTGGCGGTCGCCCGGTCACGCTGAAGGCGCAATGGGATCTCCAGAGCGCCGGCTCGTGCCGGCGGCTCGAAGGCACGCTGCGCACGGGAGGCCGGCGCGTATCGTTCGTCGCCGATCGCATTCCCGAATGCGGCAACGGTGTGCGCGAAGGCACGGAGCAGTGCGACGGGAGCGACGGCTCGTTCCTCGGACTCGACTGCTGCGACGCCGAGTGTCACGTGAAGAATTGCCCGGTCCAGTGCGACACGAGCGAGTTCCCGTGCCCGGCCGACGAGATCTGCACGCGCACCTGCGGTTTCAGCGGCTACTGCAGGCCGCGCGCGGAGGTCGACTGCAGCGGGCCGCCCGTCTGCGGCTGCGACGGGCAGGCGACCTACGCGACGCAGTGCGCGGCGTGGGAGGCCGGCGACGGGTTCGGTCACGCCGGCGCGTGTCAGCCGTAGCGCAGCGTCAGCCGGGGTCGCGAAAGTAGGGCCGCGACCGCCAGAACACGACCGCGATCGCCACGAACAGCGCGGCCTGCACGAGGCCGACCAGGATCCCGTGGCCGCGCGGACTGAGCTCGCTCCACACGAGGTGCGCCGCCGCGACCTGCAGCATGTAGAGGGCCGCGCCGACCGGCAGCCATGGCCGCATGCGCCAGAAAGGCAGCGGGGCCGCCACCGCCCGGGTGGCCAGAATCGCCGGAAACACCCCTCGCGCCCCCCAGCGCACTGCGCTTGGGGCCTTCCCCCGTCTCGCTGTCGCCATGGATGGCCTCCGGGCCCGGCAGTTAACACGGGCGGCCGCGCGGAATCTAGCACCTGCTGCATCGGCCGCCGTGCAAAAGGCGATGGACACGGCGACGCCTGCGGCCGTAGCGTCGGGCCACGGTCGCCGTGCATGCGACCGCACGCAGAAGGGAGACAGGTCATGAAACAGTTTGCGCTGGCAGTGGGGCTGCTCGTGCTACCGGCACTCGTGTGCGCGGAGGACGTGTGGCGTTGGAAGGACGCGCAGGGAAAGCTGCACTACTCGAACATCTCCGGGACGGTTCCGGAGGGTGCGAGCGCCGTGAAGACGCAGATCACGATCGAGACCGATCGCCTGCCGGGCGCGCCCAAGGGCCCCGACCTCGTGGTCGCGTCGGGCAGCGTCAGCGACGCCGCGGAGAGCGTTCCGGTTCCCGCGAAACCGCAGGCGAAAGGGCGTACGTGGTATCCGCCGGCGCCGCGTGTCTACAGCGATGCGCGTCTGCGGTTCGGCTGCCTCGCCGGTACCGTGCTCTACAACGGCGGCTTCTCGCACGCCGACGACATCGTGGCCGCCTTCAACTGCATCCCGTATCGCATCGGCGTCCAGGCGTGGCTGAACGCAGCCAGGGCCGAGCTCGCGCTGCGCGAGAACGGCATCAGCGTCAGCGACGTGCTGCGGCTCTACGGCCCGGACTGGGGCATGTAAGCCGCGCCGACTTCTCGAACGTCGAACCGCCGTGCGGGCAGGTGCCCGCGCGGCGGTTTTCGTTTGACGGCATCGATCGGCCTTCCGCGACCGAGGCACGAGGACGACGAGGTCAGGCCGAACAGGGCCAGGCCATGGCGCGCGGAGGACGCGTCCGTTCCCATTGACCCCGCCCGGTACAATTTGATCTCCTCAAGCGGCACTGGGAGGTCGGCCTGATGGTGCTTCATCCGCATTGGTCGCAGTGCATCTGGTTGCTGTCGACGGTGGCGGTCGTGTTGTGGGCGACCCTTGCCCGCGCGGCAACGTTCACCGTGAGCAACACGAATGCGAGCGGCGGCGGCTCGCTCGCCCAGGCGATCATGGACGCGAACGGCGCTTCCGACCTCGACACGATCGAGTTCGCCATCCCGGGCGGGGGCGTGCCGACCATCGTGGCGTCGTTGCCGGCAATCACGCAGCCGGTGACCATCGACGGCACGACGCAGTCGGGCGGCTTCGTCGAGCTTCGCAACGGTGGCGGGACCGCCCTCACCATCAACGGCAACGGCAGCATCGTCCGCGGCATGGTCCTGAACTCCTCGACCACGGGCGTCGCCCTCGGCGCGGCCGCCGGCGGCAACACCATCACCGGGTGTCGGATCGGAACCGATCCCACGGGGACCATGGCGCTCGCGAACCAAATCGGGGTGTTCATCCAGAACCCCTCGGGCGGCAACAACACGATCTCGAACAACCTCATCTCCGGCAACACCCAGACCGGCGTCAGCATCCTCGGCAACGACAACGTCGTCATCGGCAACGTCATCGGGCTCGACGTGACGCAGGCGGACGGCATCGGCGGCGGCACCGGCGTCCTGGTCAACGTCGGCACGGGCAATCGCATCGGCGGCACGCAGCCCGGCGAGGGCAACGTCATCGCAGGATTGACGGGAAGCGGCCTCAGCCTCGCGAACACGACGGTCGCGAACACGGTCGTCCAGGGGAACCGCATCGGCACGAACGCCGCGGGCGATACGGGGCTCGGCATGTCGGGCGGCGTCAACATCGCGAGCGTCACCGGCACCGGCAACGTGATCGGCGGCCCGGACCCGGGAGCGGGCAACCTGATCGTCGCCTCGAGCAGCACCGGCATGCAGGTCTTGAACTCGAGCAACATCACGATCCAGGGCAACACGATCGGCACGGCTGCGCTCCCCAACGCATCACACGGTGTCGACATGGTGGGCGCGGACGGCAACCTGCTCGAGGACAACCTCATCGGCGGCAACGCACAGGCGGGTGTCAACTTCCGCTCGGGGGCGGACGGCAATACGCTTCGGGGCAACGAGATCACCGGCAACGGCGCTGCTGGTATCGCCATCAGCGGTGGGCAGCGCGACCACTTCACCGAGAACGCCATCCACGACAACGGCGGGCTGGCGATCGATCTCGGAGTAACCGGGGTCAACCCGAACGACCCCCAGGACGCCGATGTCGCCCCCGGTCACAACGACGCGCAGAACTACCCGGTGCTGTCGACGGTGTCCGCTTCGCAGGTGACCGGGTCGCTCAACAGCACGCCCGATACCTCCTTCACCGTCGAGCTATTCGCGAACCTCTCGTGCGACGCGAGCGGCAACGGCGAGGGCAGGACGTTCCTCGGCGCCATCCAGCTCATGACCGACGCTTCGGGCGACGGCGGCGTCATGTTCGCGCTGCCGCCCGAGGTCGCAGGCCAGTTCATTACCGCCACCGCGACCGACCCGAACGGGAACACCTCGGAATTCTCCGCCTGCACCGGTGCCGTGCCGACCACCACGACGACGACGAGCCCCACGACGACCTCCACGCAGCCGACGACCTCGACGACGACCACGACCAGCACGACCTCCACGACCACGACGGTACCGTCCACGACCACCACCACGACCTCGAGCACCACGACGACGTCGACGACGTCCACGACCGCGACGACCACGACGGTAGCGTCCACGACCACCACCACGACCTCGAGCACCACGACCACGTCGACGACGTCCACGACCAACACGTCGAGCAGCGTGACCTCGTCTTCGGCGCCGCCCACGACGACCACGAGCAGGAGCACGACCACCACCACCACGCTCGGAGGGACGTGTGCGACCGAGCCGGTCGCGCCCACTTTCCGCTCCCTCAACTGCCGGCTCGCCGCGCTCCTCGATCAGGTGGTTGCGGCGTCCGACCTGGGGTCGTTTCAGGGCCGCCTGCGCCGACTGCTCGAGAAGGCCAAGGAGCACGAGGAGCAGGCCGAGGAGTCATGCCGCACGCCGGATACGCGCCGCTCCAGGAAGCTCTTGAAGCAGGCGTTCCGGGACACGATGAAGGTGACGCAAGCGCTCCGCTCGCTGCGGGCGAGGAAATCGCTCGCGCCGACGCTGCGCGGTCAGCTGCTCGAGGCGGCGAACGGCATCCAGGCCGATCTCCGCCGGCTCAAGCTCGGTGTCCATTGCCCGCAGGACGCGGGGTAGACGGCGACCTTCGACTCGAACGTCGAACCGCCGTGAGGGCATGTCCCCGCACGGCGGTTTTCACCGCAAGGCGAGCGGCCCTTGGCGGAGCTCAAGCAGGCGATGGGGGGTCGCGCCGTCAGCTGCGTGGCCGGGCGAAGGTGTGGGGCGAGTGGGATCTGGTCGCGGTCGCCTGCGACCTGCGCCGCCTGGTCTCGCTCGGGGTCGCGCCGGCATGAGGGGGACGATGGCCCCGCCGACCGGCCCTCGTCCCCGCCGCGTCGGCGTGCGGGCGTCCCTCGTGTGCCGCGCCAGCTTCGCTGGCCGCGGCATGCCGGTCGCGCGTGCCACGACCGCGCCACTCTCGCGTCCGGCTTCGACCCAAGACGTAGTCTTGGGTCGACTTCCTAGTGGTGTCCGTGGCGGTAGTACCGCTTCGCGTGGCCGGGTGGGACCCGGTAGTAGCGGTACGGCACGACGCGCACCGGGCGCGGCACGCGTGCGTAGTCGACGTACGTCCACGGCCCGTTGTACGCCGACGCGACGAACCACGCGCCGTCGTTGTACGTGTAGTAGCTGCCGCCGTAGGCGAAGAAGTTCACGGACAGCTCGGGTGCGTACTGCACGACCGGCGTCGCCGGCACGGCGACCAGGCGCGGCGGTGCCGGAATGACGAACGCGGGCGGCGGTGGCACGCCGACGTTGATCCCCACGTGCACGTCCGCGGCATATGCAGCGCCGGCAAGGGCGAGCGCAGCCAGGGTCGATCTCACGATGCTTCGCATGTAGCTCCTCCCGGACGACTGCGAAGCAAGGCGAGGGCCACGTCCGTCCAGCGGGACCGCGCACGCGCAGCGCGTGCGCTTTCGGGGCATTTCGTCGCCCCGATTGTACGTTCGACAATCGCGGGGTTACGTCACGCCGACCGACGCGCGAGCTCGGGCGAGGTCGGGGCGCGACGTGTGGCGACGCGACGATCGGCGATGGCGCACAGACCATCCGACTCGATGCCCAGCGGTCCGTTGATCAGGTTGAAGTAGTTCTCGACCGCATTCAGCCACGTGATGCCGACGATCTGCCGGTCGTCGAAATGCGCCCTCAGCGCCGCGAACGTCTCGTCCGAGACGCGGCGGTCGCGCGTGGCCTCTTCGACGTAGGCGAGCGCGGCGCGCTCGGCGTCGGTGAACAGGGCGCTCGTCCGCCACTCGTGCACGGCGTCGACCTTCTCGAGGGTCAGACCTCGATAGGTTGCCATGGCGCGACCGATGTCGAGGCAGAAGCTGCACCCGTTCATGGCCGCGACGCGCGATTGCAGCAGCAGCTGTAGCTCGGGTGGGATGCCGTGCCCGCCGCCGAGCCCCCAGTAGATGCCTAGTTGCGCGGCGATCGTGCGCGGCAGGCGCGCGAAGACCACCTGATACGGCGTGAGCGTTCTTCCGAACTGCTGCCGGAACGCCCAGTCGAGAAGTCGCAGTACCGTGTTGCGAGTCGATTCGATCGGTGCGAGCCGCATGAAGCCTCCGTGAATGGAGGACGCTGCAGCAACGCGATTCGTGACACCGTACCCTACTTGACGATGGGGCGACTCGGGGTAATGGTCGATGCATGCGGATCGCAACGACGACATGGGTGGTCGGATCGATCGTACTCGGTATCGTTGCGTGGACCGCCCCGCTCGCGTGGGGCCTCCCGTGCAACAAGGCGTGCGCGCCCATGGTAGCCGCATGCCGGAGCACGGACTGTGCGAGTCTCACCGGGCGCGCGAAGCGACAGTGCAAGAAGCGCTGCGCGAAGAGCATCGTCCACGACTGCTTCGCCGATCTCAGCGTCTGCGGAGCCACGCAAGCGCGGCCGACGAAGCCCGCCCCGGGTGGCTCGGGTTCCGGCGGCGGCTGGTAGCGCGGGAACGATCCGCTCCCCGATCGTGCTCGGACGATCGCGCGGGTGGGCATCGGCGGCGCTTCTGGCGACCGTCGTCGCGTGCGGTCCCGAGCCGCGCCAGGCGGAGGACCCGCGTGGGCCGGCGCTGGAACGCCTGCGAGCCTTCGAGACGACCCGCCGGAACCAGACCGATCTTCGCCGGCTCCGCGCCGCCGACGCGGGACCCGATCCGGTAGCGGTCGCACGCCTCCCCGAAAGCTCACGTCTCGTCGGTCTCCTGCGCGGTCGCTCCTCGATCGTCGTGCTCGACGCCGACGGTGGCGAGCTGCAGCGGCTCGGCGCGCCCGCATCGCCATCGGGTCTCGCGACGAGCCCCGCCGGCGACGTCTTGGTCTCCGGTGAGCAGGCGTCGGAGATCGCACGCTACGCCGTTCACGACGGTCGGCTCGAGCCGGCCGGCTCCATCCCGCTGGGCGGAGCGCGCTCCATCCGCGCGATCGCACATGGCCCCGAGAACGTGCTCCACGTGGTCGAGGACCACGATCACCGGCTCCTCACGATCGCGCTGCGCGACGGCACGATCGTCGCGGGAGCCGACGAGCCGATCGGGCTGGGGCCGCGCTCGGTTCTGCGGATCCCGCACCATGTCGTCGTCGACTGCGTCCTGTCGCACGAGGTGGTCGTTCTGCCCGTCGACGAGCGTGGCGTGCCGCGTCCGGCGGACGCCGTGCGCATCGTCCACGACGGTCCCATCTGGGCGGTCGACGCCGTCGAGCAAGATGGTGACGTGCTGCTCGCCTTGGGCGGCGTCGAGGATCATCCGCTCGACCGGCGGCAGGGATCGTTCGGCTACATCGACTCGTTCGCGTGGGTGTACCGCCTGCCGCCCGGCGGACCCGCCGAGCGCCTCGGGGTCGTGAACGTGTCCGCTCTCGGCGTCGTCACGCCGAAGGTCGTCGCGCTGCGGCTCACGGGTGACGTCGTGGGCGTGCGGACCGTCGGATACGGGGCCGCGCCGGCAGCGGACCTCGAGTGGACCGCGCCGCGACCGACGCGCAAGGGCGTCTGGCCGCGCCCCGACGTCGCGACGCGCACGTTCGTTCCGGGCTGCGTCGGCGAGGCCCTCCTCGACGACGGGCGGCGGGTGCTCGCGAATCCGCTCCTCGATGCGTGGATCGTCGACGACGGCGGCGCGCCGCGCGTCGTGCCCGTTCCGGATGGCGAGCCACCACGCAGCGTCGAGTCGCGCGTCGGCGAAGCGCTCCTCTTCACGACCCTCATGGCGCCGTGGAACCGCACCAAGGGATCGCTCAGCCGCTTCACCTGCGAGACCTGCCACCTCGACGGCGTGGTCGACGGTCGCATCCACGATCCCGGCCGCGGCAACCTGCACGTGACGACGAAGCCGCTCCTCGGCCTCTTCAACAACCGGCCGTACTTCTCGCGCGCGCTCGATTCCGACCTGACGTCCGTCGCGCACAACGAGTTCCGCGTCGCCGGCCTCCGCAGCCGTCACGATCCGTGGTTCTCGATCGGCATCGCGGAGGCGCCGTGGCTCGCGCATCTGGGCGTCGGAGCGCAGCCGCTCGGTCCCGAGGAGCTGCGGCGGGCGCTCATGGTCTTCCTCATGGGATTCGGCCCGCGCCCGAATCCCTCGGTGCTCGGTCGCCCGTCGTGGACGGCCGAGGAGCGCCGCGGCGCCGAGGTCTTCCGCGACCGCTGCGAGCCCTGCCACCAGGCGCGCCTCGCGACCGACGTCGCCGCCTCGCGCGTGCCCTTCGGCGAGTGGGAGCGGCTCGTCATGTCGCCCGACGGTCCCGTCGTATGGGCGTGCGACGCCTACGCGCAGACCGGCATCGAGCCCTACGTGCACGAGCGCGGCGCGCGCGTCCCGTCGCTGCGGCGCTTGTATCGGAAGCGCCCCTACTTCACGAACGGCTCGGCGCGTGACCTCGACGCGGTACTCCTGCGCGCCCGCTTCGCGGGCGACGAGTTCTGGCACGACCGATCCGACCTCGGTCCCGACGCGGGCCTCGACGCGCGCGAGCGCCGCGCGCTGCTGGCGTTCCTCGACCTGCTCTGACTGGCGCTCTCGCTCACCCGGCCCGCGCGGGCGCCCCGACCGCGACCACGTGGCGCCCGTAGAGGAGCTCGAAGAGCGGCGACGCCATGAGCGTCGTCACGAGCGCCATCACCACCATGATGGTGAAGAGCGTGGGCGTGATGACGCCCCGCTCGAGGCCGATGTTGAGGATGATGAGCTCCATCAGGCCGCGCGCATTCATGAGGACACCGATCGTGATCGCCTCGCGCCAGGCCTCGCCGGCGGCGCGCGCGGCGGCGAGGCACGCGAGCCCCTTGCCCGCGACGGCGATCGCGAGGACGAGGAGCGCAATCCCCCACAGGTGCGCGGAGTCGAGGAGCCCGATGCGCGTGTTCAAGCCCGAGTAGACGAAGAACACGGGGAGGAAGAAGGTCGTCGTCAGCAGGTCGACGTGCGCCGTCACCTCGCGGGCGAACGCGCCGCGCGGCATGGCGACGCCGGCGATGAAGGCGCCGAAGACGGCGTAGATGCCGATGGCGTCGGTCGCCCAGGCCGAGAGCATCAGCACGAAGAGCGCCGTCACCATGGTCGGGGGCGTGAGCCCGCCGTCGCGCTGGACGCGCCGGCCGAGAGGGACGAGGAGGCGGCGGCCGATGGTGAGCATGAAGACGCAATAGAGGGCCGCGCCCGCGATCGTCTTGACGGCGGTCGCCGCCGAGCCCTCGATCTGGGAGAGCACGACGGCGAGCAGACACCACGCGAGCGCGTCGTCGCTCGCGCCGGCCGCGAGCGTCAGCGTTCCGAGGCGCGTGCGGGCGATGCCCTTCTCGTGGATGATCCGCGCCAGCATAGGAAAGGCGGTGATCGACATGGCCGCGCCGAGGTAGAGCGCTCCCGTCATGACGCTCACCTCGGGCGCGAACAGATCCGCGTCGTCGCGCAGCGCGACGCCCGCGAGCATGCCCAGAATGAGCGGCACCGTGACGCCCGTCCACGAGACGAGCACCGCGCCGCGCACCCGCCCCAGGATGAGGCCGACGTCGAACTCGAGGCCGATCATGAACATGTAGAGGACCAGCCCGACCTGGCTGATCGCGTACAGCACGGGCATCGACGCCTTGGGGAAGAGCCAGGCCTGCGCCTGTGGCGCGACGAGCCCCAGCAGCGACGGCCCGAGCAGCACGCCGGCCACCATCTCGCACACGACCTGCGCCTGTCCGAGACGGCTCCCGACCAGGCCGACGAGCCGACAGACCGCGAGGATCACGGCGAGCTGGAAGAAGAGCTTCAGGACGAGGTCGAAGTTCGACACGCCCGCGGAGCTATAGCCGAGTGTCTCGATGCCGGACCAGCCCCTCGGCGGCAAAACGACGCAACCCGCGCAGCGTCGGTGCGGCCCCGCACTTGCGTGGGCACGAACGACCGCAAGCGCCGGATTCCTTCGCACGTGCTGTGCTCGCCGAGCATCGGTGCCGACGTGTTCAGGACCTGTTCGTGCGCAACGCGGTAGAGATCGTGTTCCAACCTTGCTATGTTCCCGCACTCGCTCGCCGCGTCCGGTCGAGCGCAAGAGGAGTGTGATGAAAAAAGATGTCGTGATCGTTGGCGGAGGCCCCGGCGGCTCCGCGTCCGCGATGTTCCTCATCCGCGAAGGCATCAAGCCGCTCATCATCGAAGCCGAGACCTTCCCGCGCTACCACATCGGCGAATCGATGACCGGCGCGGCCGGTCAGGTCATGCGGGAGCTCGGCTTCGAAGAGGAGATGATCAAGCGCAAGCATCCGGTGAAGCAGGGCGTCAACGTCTACGGCCAGAGCAAGCAGGGTTCGTGGTGGGTTCCCGTCACCGGCCGCGACAAGAACTGGCAGTTCTTCGACTGGAACACCTGGCAGGTGCGCCGCAGCGACTCCGACAAGATGATGCTCGACGAGGCCCGCGCGCGCGGCGCCGAGTTCCTCGCCGGCAAGGCGCTGGCGCCGCTGCGCAACGACGACGGCTCGGTGCGCGGCGTGAAGGTGCGGGCCAACGACGGTGGCACGCTCGACATCGAATCCGAGATGCTCCTCGACTGCTCCGGTCAGGCCACCTGGCTGGCGAACCTGGGCGGCATCACCGGCCCGAAGTACCTGGGCGCCTACGACAAGCAGATCGCCATCTTCTCGCAGGTCCGCGGCACGATCCGCGACGACGGGGGCACGCGCAAGGACCACCCCGACAACACGCTCATCTTCTATCAGAAGAAGTACCACTGGTCGTGGTTCATCCCGCTCGACGACGACGTCGTCAGCGTGGGCGTCGTGATCCCGTCGGCCTACTTCCTCGAGCAGAAGGAGACGCCGCGGCAGTTCCTCACCCGCGAGCTCCACGAGCTGCACCCCGAGCTCAAGCGCCGCATTCCCGAGGTCGACTTCGTCGAGGACGTGCACGTCATCCCGAACTACTCCTTCCAGGTGAAGAACTTCACCGGCAAGGGGTTCATGTGCATCGGCGACGCGCACCGCTTCATCGACCCCATCTTCTCGTTCGGTCTCACGGTGACGATGCGCGAGGGGCAGATGGCGGCACCGCTCATCCGCGCGTACCTCGAAGGGAAGGGGCGCGACGAGGCGAATCCGTTCGCCGCGCATCAGCTCGAGTGCGAGAAGGGAATCGACGTGCTCGAGGACGCGCTCGACTGCTTCTGGGAGCACCCGCTCGCCTTCGGCCTGTTCGTCCACAGCCGCTACACCGAGTACATGCCCGACATGTTCGCCGGCCGGATCTACGGCTTCGAGCACCAGCCGTCGCCCGCCATCGACGCGTGCCGGAAGATTCTCGGACGCGAGGGCCAGCGAGAGAAATCCTACGAGAACGAGGACATCTACTCGGTGCCGATCGGCTCGCGGTATCATCCGGAGCGGGCGCCGATCTGGGAGGTGGGCTCGGCGGTCGAGACGACGGAGACCTGGCTCGGCCCGCGCTGAGCACGGTCGTGCACGGACCTCGACATCCTGGGATCGCGGTCGCCGGTCGTCTCCTCTTCACGCTCATCTTCTTCCTCTCCGGCATCACGCACTTCACGCGCCTCGACCACTACGTGGAGCTGATGCCCGCGGCGATCCCGTGGCGGCCGTTCTGGGTCGCCATCTCGGGCGTCGTCGAGCTCGCCGGCGCGGCGCTCATCGCCGTCAATCGCTACGCGCGCGTGGGAGGCTGGCTCATCACGCTCTTCCTCGTGCCGGTCACGGTGACCGTCCACGGCGTCGCGATGGCGACCGCGACCGACCAGAGAATGGCCGACATCCAGACGTCGTTCTTCCTGAAGGGGCTGGCGATGATCGGCTGCGCGCTGCTGATCACGCAGCTCGGGGTGGGCTCGGAGGAACGCTAGACGTCGCCCGGCGTGCTGGGGCCGTGGCCGTTCGACGACGGCTTCACCTTGTAGCTCACCTTGCTCGTCTCGCCGCCGGCGTCGAGGAGGATCTTCCCCGATACCTTGCGCGTGCGGAACTTCGTCTTGGTGTCCCACGACGGCCCCGAGCCGCCGCACGCGCCCGACGTCCCGCCGCGGACGCGATGGCCCTTCGAGTCGAGCGAGAGCTGTCCCAGGATCGGATCGCTGATGTCGAGCGTCAGGGATTTGGTCGTGAAGTCGATGCCCGGTGTCAGCATGAGCGTGCCGGTGAGCATCGGCTCCCCGCAGCCGAACGGATCGCCCGTGACCTCGTAGAAGGCGTAGCCGAAGCCGGGGTACTCCATCACCGTCACGCGCGCGGTGCCCGACGTGCCCGCCTTCTTGTTGGTCCACGTGCCCTCCCACGTGCCGGCCTGCGGCCCGCGGGAGCGCTTGCCGGTGCGGATGGCCTCGGACTGCGGCGCACATGCGCCGAGCAGGGCGCACGCACACATCACGGCGAGGAATCGTTTCGTGGTCGTCATGGCGCACGCGTAGCAGCGCGCGGCGCGTGCGAACATCGCACGAATTGGGGAGGTGGGGCCGGGCTAGCGGGCGAGCGCCCGGGCCACCTCGCCGGTTGCGGCCGGTTCACGACCGAGGCCACGGGCTTCGGTGCGCGCGGCGAGCGTCGCGAGCACGACGGGCTGCACGAGTCGCGCCATGTGCGCGGCGCCGCGTGCGTTGAAGTGCCCGATCGGATCGCGGAGCTCGCGCGACCGCAGCGCCTCGTGCAGGTCGAGGAACGTGCCACCCGCTCCCTCGACCGCCTCGCGCAGGACGCCGAAGCGCTCGGCGTAGACGGCCGGGTCGTAGCCGATGGTCGCCGCCATCTGCTGCCACGCGAGAGGCGTGCCGACCACGATCACGGACGTTCCGCGTCGGGTTGCGAGCCGCACGGTGGCGGCCATCATCCGAACCGTCGGCTGGCTCGGGGTCACGGCGACGTTGGAGGCGTACAGGATGCGAAAGCGGCGCAGCTCGGCGCCGGCGGCCGAGCGGCGGCTGCGAAGCGGTCCCAGCCGATCCCATACCGACGCGTCACGGACGAGGGCACGGCCGCCGGCCCACCAGTACGCGACCTGTTCCATCGCCGGGACGTCGAAGGCCTGGGCGAGCAGAAGGCGCGGCACGGTGAGGCCGCGCTCGGCCATGGGCAGCAGGATCGTTGCGGGGATGTCGGCTGCCGGCAGGTACGACGCGAGATCGCCGAAGTCGCGGTTCGGAAGCGGGTCGTTGCTGGCGACGGGCGCGGGCGCCGAGAAGTAGCGGAGATGCGCGACCAGCACGAGGACGTCGGGCCGCAGCCGCCCCAGCACGGCCGGCGTCAGGAGGTAGAACGGATAGAAGTCGAGACCGAGGCCGGCGACGACGCGCGAGCGGATCCCGCGGCGCTCGAGGGCCGGCGCCATCTCCTGCGGGTACGACGGGATCGGCAGCGCGACGACGGTGGAGTCGCCGAGCCAGACGACGGTCTCGCGCAGCGCGGCCTCGGCCGGGCTCCACGGGTCGAAACCCGCCGCGACGAACGCGCGATGGGAGTACGCTTCGCGTCCCTGGTGATCGACGCGCGGACCCAGCCGGGCGAGCGCCAGCGTCGCCGCGACGACGAGCGCGGCCGCCCACACCGCGAGGATGCGCGCCACGCGGCCCATCGCGCGCGCATGGTAGGAGCATGGCGGGCGCCACGGCAAGGAGCGCGCGGTGGAGCCGCGCCGGCCGGCCGTGTAGAACCCGGCGAGGATGGCTCGACGCGACGAGGCCGCGAGCGCGCGCCCCCAGCCCGACGCCGGGTCGGTGGAGGCGCTGGCCCGCGAGCTGCGCGCCGGCAACCGCCGGGCGCTCGCCAAAGCGATCACGCTGGTCGAGAGCACCCGCGCCGATCACGAGGCGTCGGCGCAGCGCCTGCTCGAGCTGCTGCTCCCGCACACCGGCAACGTGGCGCGGGTCGGCATCACGGGCGCCCCGGGGGTCGGCAAGAGCACGTTCATCGAGGCCTTCGGCCTCCATCTCATCGCGCAGGGCAAACGCGTCGCCGTGCTCGCCGTCGACCCGTCGAGCACGCGCTCGGGGGGTAGCATCCTCGGTGACAAGACGCGCATGGCACACCTCTCGGTCGCGCCCGAGGCGTTCATCCGGCCGAGCCCCTCGGGCGGGTCGCTCGGGGGGGTCGCACGCCGCACGCGGGAAGGCATGCTGG
>DATJZY010000045.1 GCA_035577985.1 Candidatus Eisenbacteria bacterium | reverse complement strand
TTGGTCGTGGTCGTCGTGCTGGTGCTCGTGGTCGTCGTCGTGGAGCTGCTGGTCGTCGTGCTGGTCGAGGACGACGTGCTCGTCGACGTGGTGGTGCTGCTGGACGTCGAGGTGGAGGTGGACGAGCTGGTGGTCGTCGACGTGGTGGTCGACGTCGACGTGCTCGACGACGTGGTCGTGCTGGTGGAGCTCGAGGTCGAGGTGGACGTGCTCGTCGAGGACGACGTGCTGGTCGACGTCGACGTGCTCGACGACGTGGTCGTGCTGGTGCTCGTCGTCGGTATGCAGGACAAGGTCGTGGTGGTGGTCGGAGGCGGATCCAGACGCGATGGCACGCAGACTTCCCGGCGGTGGATCAACTTCGCCTTGTCGGCGCCGAACTGGTTCTGGGTGAACGCCGTCACGGTGCCGAAGCCGGCGTCCGATCGGGGGCGATAGCAGAGGAGATCGTCGAGACGCGTCGACGCGGTCGGGTCCTCGTCGTTCTTGTTCGCGGGCAGGCACAGGCGAGTCGGCTTCACGAGGTCGACGACGACGGTCTCGATCGCGTCGGTGATCGTGACACCGACGACGGGCGAGAAGCCCTCCGACGGGCGCACCCGGTAGCACTGGAAGTGGTCGACGAGCGGTGGAACGAGCGGCGACGGCGCGGTGTCGAGGCTCGCCGCCGTCGGCACCATCAGCAGATCGGGGCGGAGGACGTCCACCGTGGTCGTTCCGAACTCGTTCACGACCCGGCGATCCTCGAGGCGCCGGAACTGCTGCCGGACCGTGTAGCCCACGAGGAACTGGTCGGCGCCCGGTGCGGGCGGGCTCGTGGCGATCGGGGCGCAGAAGCGATGGGGGGACCGTGCGGGGTAGGCCAGCGTCCCGAAGAAGTCCTCGACCGTCACCGGCACCAGCGGGAAGTCGCCCGGCTTCACCTCGTAGCATTGGAAGCGACTGAGCGGGACGTCGCAGGCGTCGCCGAAGCCGTCGCTGTCGGCATCGGCCTGGTCCGGATTGGCGACGGCCGGACAGTTGTCGTTGGCGCTGCAATGGCCGTCGTGGTCGGGGTCTCCCCCTCCCCCGTCGACGCAGACGCCGTCCTTGCAGACGTCGGGGCTGCAGCACAGGTCGGCCGTCGCGGTGCAGGCAGTGCCGTTGGGGAGCCCGGCGCAGGCGTCCGTGGCGCGAGCCTGGGGCGCGCCGATCAGCAGGGCCAGCAGGGCCACCGCCGCGCCGCTGCCGATCATGGAGGTGAGCATCCGGTGGTGTCGTACGTGCCGGGGAAGTCGTTGTCGACCGAGCCCCGTACGGGCCGCGGTCCCTCGGCGCTCTCATCCCACGCGCGGCGTCTTCGCGCTACCGCAAATGCCTTGACGCCTGACGGATCACGTAGGGATCGATCGTGGACTCGCGGGGGCGGCCCGCCGGCGAGCGACGGCATGAACGACGCGGCTGAACAGCGGATCGAGCACCCCCTTGTGCAATCCGGGCTTCCTCCGCCGCCCGGCTCGCGTGGGAGAAAGCAATCGATGAGCCAAGAACTACAGGGGAATCAGCACCTTCCGGGCGTGCGACCACGTGCGCCGTGACGGATCGGCAGGCACGCCTGCCGCTTTGTCAGGCACGCCGCCCGACCGCCGGCCGGCGCGCGTCACGGCGTGCAGCTGCACACCGTCCGGCACCGATCGAAGCCGTGGTTCAGCTTGTTCAGCGTGGTCGCGATGTCGGCCTTCGTGAGGCACGGGTCGATCATCGACAGCGGGATGCCGCGCAGGGCCTGGTTCGCCAGCGACAGCAGGTTGTTCACGGTCGTCGCGTTGCTGCGGATGCACTGCGAGATCGGGAACGGCCCGATGCGACCGCCGAGCGCGTCGCAGGTGCAGAACGAATCCGGCAGGCCGTAGCCCCCCAGGCCGGTCGGGTTCGCGCCCGAGTTCGACAGCGCCACGCTGAGGCTGAGCGCGATCGTCTCGCCCGCGAGCGTGCCGGCGCCGTCGCCGCCCGATCCGGAGCCGATCGGATCCGGAACGTCGGAGAGGCCGTTCACGACGAGGTCGCCGGGGCACGGCACGGGCATCGGGTTCCCGCAGAGCACGTTCGGGGTGCCGCTCGTGGGCAGGAAATGGATGAGGCCGAGCTGCGTGTCGATCGTGACCGACGCCCCGGTGCCGGGCGCGCCGATCGAGATCGGGAGGATGCCGGGGTTGTTCGTGATCCATCCCTGCCCGCCGTTTGCGACGCCCACGTTCGAGCCATAGCCCTCCTGGGGGAGCGTGCAGAACAGCGCCTCGCCCGTACAACCGGGAATGGGCGCGTACGTGCAGCCCGTCGCGGGATCGCACGCATCGCTGGTGCAGAAGTCGCGATCGTCGCAGACGACCGGCGGCGTCTTGCACACGCCCTTGGCGCACTGGTCGGGGCCGGTGCACGCGTTGCCGTCGTCGCACGGGGTCTCGTCGGGCTTGGCCTCGCTGCCGCATCCCGCCTGCGGGTCGCAGGTGGGAATCTGGCACTGGTCCGTCGTGGTGCAGACGAGCGGCGTGCCCGGGTGGCAGAACTGATGCGACACGTCGCAGGTCTCGACGCCGTCGCAGACGTTCCCGTTGTCACATTCGCTGTCGCCGTTGGGGCACGCGCACCCCGGGCTCGGGACCGTCACGGGGGAGTGCAGGCAGCCGAGGATCCGATCGCAGGAGTCGATCGTGCACGGGTCGCCGTCGTCGCAGTCGAGGTCGGGCTGATCGGTGCAGATGCCGCCGACGCAGAGCTCCCGCCCGTCGCACTTGTTGCCGTTCGGGCACGCGGTGCCGTCGGGCGACGTGTCGTGGCGGCACCCGATCGCCGGATCGCAGGTGTCGGTCGTGCATGGCTTGCCGTCGTTGCAGAAGGGCGCCGTCCCGGGCACGCACACGCCGCCCGGACCGCAGGTCTCGAAGCCGTTGCATGCGTTCCCGTCGCTGCACTGCGGGTCCGAGCTGCAGCAGGTGGGGAGGCGGTCGTGGACGCACCCGGAGGCGGAGTCGCACGAGTCGATCGTGCAGGGATCGCCGTCGTTGCAGCCGAGGACGATACCGCCGCAGGCGCTGCCCGTGCACACGTCGCCGGCCGTGCACGCGTCGCCGTCGTCGCAGGCCGATCCGTTGCCGACGTGCGTACAGCCGACGTCCGGGACGCAGCCGTCGGTGGTGCAGCCGTTGGCGTCGTCGCAGTCCACGCGATCGCTCACGCACATGTGATCGATGCAGCGCTCGTTCGTGGTGCACAGATCCGTGTCGGCGCACTCGGCGTCGACGTTGCAGCAGTCGGGAACCGGCGTGTGGACGCAGCCGAGCTGCGGGACGCACGTCTCCGTCGTGCACGCGTTGGCGTCGTCGCAGTTGAGCAAGGTTCCGGGCTGGCACGAGCCGCCGCCGCACGTGTCGGCGACCGTGCAGCCGTTGCCGTCGTCGCACGGGAGGTCGTTGTTGGTGAACGTACAGCCCACGGCCGGCTCGCAGCCGTCGTCGGTGCACAGGTCGTTGTCGATGCACGTGATCGGCGTTCCCGGAACGCACTGGCCGAACGCGCTGCACAGCTCGTCGCCGTTGCAGACGTTGCCGTCGGGGCACGGCGTGCCGCCCGGCGCGAACTTGCACGCGATGCAGCACGGGTTGCCCGCCGGCCCACCGTCACACTGCTCGCCGGCGTCGACGATGCCGTTGCCGCACACCTCCAGCGTGAAGCTGTCTCCGAAGTCCGAGCGAAGGTTCTTGGCGATGAACTGCCCGGTGTAGAAGCCGCCACGCCCGAAGCGCAGGAGCGCGTTCGGAGCGTAGAACACGCCGAAGATCTTGCTCTTGTGGCCGAACTTCACCTGGTTGCCGGCGACCCCGACCTGGATGTCGGTAGCCCCGAACGGGGCGTTCGCCTCGGGACCCACGACCGAGCCCGGATTCATGCGGAAGCGTCCCATGACGACCACCTGAACCGGATCGTGGGCGAGGATCGTCGCCTTCCGGCCGCCCTTCACGTCGGCGAAGCAGTAGCTGCCGCCGGAGAGCGTGAGCGTCGCGCCGTTCTGGATGACCAGGGACCCGTAGGATCCGGGCCCGAGCGTCATCGACTGGTTCTTCACCACCGTGACGGGCGCACCGCCGGGCACGCACGACGGCGCGGCCGGCAGCGGGGTGATGAGCGGGACGGGCGACCACGCGATCGGGCCCAGGTGGCGGACCGTAGCTCCCGCCTGCGCCAGCGGCGAGACGACCGTGTTCGCGAACAGGTCGTACAGGCTGCTCTGCTTGCCGGCGCGCGACAGGACGTCCGCCACGACCGCGCTGTTGTTGGCGAAGAACGACTTCCGGCCCCACGACATCGTGCCGCCGGCGTTGTTGACCCCGACGTCGCCCACGTTCGTGAAGGTGAACTCCTTCATGTTGAGCGTGTCGATGCCGATCAGCACGTACGTGGACGCCACGCGCGATGGGGACTGTGCGAGGACCGCGCTCGCGCCGAGCGCGAGACACGCGAAGAGCGCCGGGGTGAATCGCATGCGCCGTCGGATCATCTCGATCTCCTTGACGTCCGTGTTCGTGGAGAGGGCACCCGTGCATACCGCGCCTAGAATGGCGCTGGCAATGGCGATTTTGCTGTCTGGACGGCAAACGCCCAGGCAACTGAGGTACGGCGGGGGCGGCGCGCGGCGTCAGTCGAGGTCGATCTGTCGCAGCACGCGCACGTAGTAGTCGATCCCCGACCACACCGCGACCGCGAGCGCGATCCACAGGAACCGCATGCCCGCCGCGTGGAAGTCGACGACCATGGTCGTGCCCGGGATCGCGTACGGGTAGTGCACGAGGAGCCCCGTCAGCGCGAAGATCTGGAAGATCATCTTGTACTTCCCGAGCTCCTGCGCCGGGACGACGACGCCGCGTTGCGAGGCGATGCCCCGCAGTCCCGTCACGGCGAACTCGCGCAGCACGATCACCACGGCCATCCATCCCGGCACGCGCGGGTCGGGCGGGACGGCCGCCAGCATGATGAGCACGGCCGCCACCAGGAGCTTGTCGGCGAGCGGATCCAGGAACTGCCCCAGCACGGTCGTGCTCTGCCGGCGTCGCGCGAGCCATCCGTCGAGGTAGTCGGTGATGCAGGCGACGATGAAGAGGCCGGCCGCGACGGCGCGGGGCACGGGCCCCGGCCACATGAGGACGACGACGACGATGGGAACCAGCGCGATCCGACACAGCGAGAGCAGGTTCGGAAGCGCGGTCACGGCGGCCCCGCGGCCTACCTGATCAGTGAGTGGCGGAGGTGATGTAGACGATACCTGGGCCACCCGGACGCTCCCGGCGATAGTTCTCGCGGTAGCGCCTGACCCGCTGCACGTATTCGCGGGTCTCGGCGATGTTGGGAATCCCCCCCGCCTCTTCCACTCGCTGGTGACCCGCATTGTAGGCCGCGACCGCGAGGTCGACGTTGCCGTTGTAGCGGTCGAGCAGCCACTTGAGGTGCCGCACCCCACCCTCGATGTTGTCCCGCGGCTTGAAGACGTCGTGCACCTGGTGCTGCGCCGCGGTCGCCGGCATGAGCTGCATGAGGCCCTGCGCGCCCTTCGGCGACACCGCGCGGTGGTTGAAGCCCGACTCGGCCTTGATGATCGCCTTCACCAGCGCGTAGTCGACGTCGTACACGCGCGCCATCTCGCGAATGAGCGGGTCGAACGCCTGGTTCGTCGATCCGGGCGGCAGCCGCGAGGGACTCATCGGCGACACCGGCAGCGGACGCGGCGCTTCGCGCACCATGAGGCGTGCGGCGCCCTGGGAGGGCGCGTTGGTGATCATGATCGCACCCGTCTCGGGGTCGCGCATCGAATAGATGTGCGCGTGGGCCGGCCCGACGCCGAGGAGCACCCCCAACGCAGCCACCACCCATCCCCCGCTCCACGCCCGCCGTGGTCGCATCCCTTCGTCAAGATACGGGCCGCCCTCCTGAAGGTCAATCGAGGACGGCGCGCCGCCCTTGACCCAGCGACCGCCCTCCGCGAAGGTTCCGGAGCCGTGGCGGTCCAGACGGAAGTCCTCGTCATCGGCAGTGGCATAGCCGGTCTCACGTGCGCGCTCCAGTGCGCGGCATTCGGCCCCGTCGCCGTCATCACGAAGGACCGCCTGCCGGAGAGCTCGAGCCAGTACGCGCAAGGCGGCATCGCGTCGGTCTGGAGCCCCGAAGACAGCTTCCAATCGCACACCGAGGACACTCTCGTCGCCGGGGCCGGCCTCTGTCACCGCGACGTCGTCGAAACGGTCGTGCGCGAGGGCCCGGCACGCGTGCGCGATCTGATCGCGCTCGGCACGAACTTCGACGTGCGTGGGGACCAGGAGGATCGCGAGTACGACCTCGGGCGCGAGGGCGGCCATTCGCACCGCCGGATCCTGCACGCTCTCGACGCGACCGGGCACGAGATCATCCGCGCGCTCTCGGAGGCGGTGCGTGCGCACCCCGCCATCCGGATCTTCGAGAACCATCTCGCGATCGACCTGCTGCTCGACCGCTCGGGACCGACGCACGAATGCTGGGGCGCGTACGTCTTCGACCTGTCGACCCGTGCCGTGCACCGCTTCACCGCGCGCGCCACGGTCCTCTGCACGGGCGGCGCCGGCAAGGTGTACCTCTACACGTCGAATCCCGACGTCGCGACGGGGGATGGCCTCGCAATGGCCTATCGGGCGGGCGCGACGGTCGCGAACATGGAGTTCTTCCAGTTCCACCCGACGTGCCTCTACCACCCGGACGCCAAATCGTTCCTGCTGACGGAAGCGCTCCGCGGCGAGGGTGCCGTCCTGCGCCGTCCGAACGGCGAGCCTTTCATGGCGCAGTACGACGAACGCGCCGAGCTCGCACCGCGCGACATCGTGGCCCGCGCGATCGACCATGAGATGAAGGCGCGCGGCTTCGAGTGCGTGTACCTCGACATCAGCCACAAGCCGGCCGACTGGATCCGCGACCGCTTCCCGACCGTCCACGAGCGCTGCCTGCGCTTCGGGTTCGATCTGACCAAGGGCCCGGTTCCGGTCGTCCCCGCCGCGCACTACGTGTGCGGCGGTCTCTCGACCGACCTCGACGCCCGCACGTCGATCCCGCGGCTGTACGCCGCCGGCGAGGTCGCGTGCACGGGGCTCCACGGCGCGAACCGTCTGGCGTCGAACTCGCTCCTGGAAGGCCTCGTGTTCGGCTACCGTGCTGGACGCCACGCGCTCGGCCGCCTGCGCGAGGACCGCCGCCAACCGCCGGCGCTTCGCCCGTGGGATCCCGGTCATGCCGTCGACAGCAACGAGTCCGTCGTCGTGCACCAGAACTGGGACGAGATCCGGCGCTTCATGTGGAACTACGTGGGCATCGTGCGCAGCGACCGGCGCCTCGAGCGCGCCCGCAAGCGCATCACCCTCCTCCAGGACGAGATCCGCGCCTACTATTGGGACTTCCTGCTGACGAGCGACCTCGTCGAGCTGCGAAACCTCGCCACCGTGGCCGAGCTCATCATCGCCTGCGCCCTCAGCCGCAAGGAGAGTCGTGGCCTGCACTACACGGTCGACCACCCGGACCCCGATCCCGCCTGGACCCACGACACGATCGTGCGGCGCCGCGACGGCGAGGAGCCCGAGCTGCTGTCCGCGCGCAGCTAGTGCGATGCCCTCCGCGTTGACGTGATCCTGCGCGCCTGCCGCGCTCTTCGCGTCGGCGCGCATGCTGCACGCGGCGGTCGTCGTGGTTTCGAGTCCTCGACCGACTCGGTATACTCGGAGGGACTCGAGCAAGGATGTCCGGCGTGCTCGCGCAGCGGCCGGATGGAGGTGGACGATGCGGATGCTGAAGGTGCTCGCGATCGGTGTTGCGGTCCTCACGCTCTCGGCCCCGGGGTGGGCTCACCACGAGGACGGCGACGAGGAGGGCGGCGGACGCTTCAACGCGTCGCTCGTTCCGTCCGGCGTGACCGATCCCGCAGCCGTCCCGCAGGGGATCGCGCGGATCAAGATCGAAGCCCAGGACGGCGGCGAGGTGAAGATGAAGATCGGCGGCCTCGTCGATTCCGCCGGCGCACCACTGACCCTCACGGGTGGCGGCGTCCTGACGATCGCAGGCGTGCTGAACGGCGCACCGTTCGTCCCGGCGTCGCCCTTCCTGCCCATCGACATCAAGGACGGTCGAGCCTGCTTTCGCGGCTCGCTCGGCCTGGGCGTGGGCGACGTGCTCGAGATCACCAAGGTGACCCTGGTGGTCGCCAATACGACGACGTTCGTGCCCGGCGTGCTCGGCGACGGCAGTAGCTGCGATCACGGCGAGGGCGACGGCGATCAGGGAGACGACGAGGGAGACCACGACGGCCTTGCCCGGCATCACCATGGCGACCATGGCGACGGCGAGTCCGAGAGCAACTACTCCTCGTCACTCGTCGCCGACTCCGACCCCGGTGACTGGAGCTTCGACTCGGCCGGCAGCGCGTTCGTCCAGATCAGCCCGCACGGCACGGTACGGGTCCGCCTCCGCGGCGTCATCGATCCCACCACCATGCTACCGGCCAGCGGCGACGTCACGGCCACGGTCGCAGCAACCAAGGGCGGCGCCACCTTCGCCATCCCCCCGGTCGCGTTCTCGCTGACCGACGGCGCGGGCAGCGGACAGGGTACGTTCCCCGCCCTGGCGGAGGGCGAGATCCTCGAGATCCAGAACGTGACGGTGAGCAACGCGGCCGGCGCCTTCGCGGTCGTGGGCGTGCAACTGCCGGGGAGCAGCGACGACGACGGCGAGCACGACGACGAGGACGGTGACGGCGTCACCGACGATGGCGACACGTGTACGGCGACCCCGCCGAGCGCCGTCGTCAGCGGCAGCGGGTGCAGCCTCGGGCAGCTCTGTGGCTGTCCCGCCAACCGGGCCGAGCTGCGCGCGTGCCTCAAGGCGGCGAAGCAGGCGATCAAGACGCGCGTACGGGCGGTCTGCGCCGGGCGACAGAGCTGTCGTATGCAGGTGCGTCGGCTTGGGCTGCAGATGCGGCAGGCCCGACACGCCTGCCGGTAGCCGGGAAGCGCGCCCTCCGAACGAATCGCCAGGCGCCCGACCCGAGGCGGCTCTCGGGTCGGGCCCTCAGCGATCGCGCGCTTCGAACAAGTGGAGCTGGCGCACTCGCGTGTCGTCGCTGAGGGCCACCGGGTAGTTGCCGGTGAAGCACGCGTCGCAGAAGCCGTTGCCCTCACCGCCGACGAAGCCGTACATCCCCGGAATGCTGAGGTACGCGAGCGAATCGGCGCCCAGGAACCGGCGGATCTCCTCGAGCGACTGTGACGACGCGATGAGCTCGCCCTTGGTCGGCGTGTCGATCCCGTAGTAGCAGGGGTTCGTCGTCGGCGGCGAGCTGATGCGCATGTGCACCTCGCGCGCGCCCGCCTGGCGGATCATCATGACGAGCTTCTGGCTCGTCGTGCCGCGCACGATCGAGTCGTCGACCACCACGACGCGCTTGCCGGCCAGCACCTCGCGAAGCGCGTTCAGCTTCACCTTGACGCCGAAGTGCCGGATCGAGCTCTGCGGCTCGATGAAGGTCCGCCCGACGTAGTGGTTGCGGATGAGCCCCATCTCGAAGGGGAGCTTCGCCTCCTCGGCGTAGCCGATGGCGGCGGGCACGCCCGAGTCGGGTACCGGCACGACGATGTCGGCCGGGACGCCGCTCTCGCGCGCGAGCTGGCGGCCGAGCGCCTTGCGGACGTCGTAGACGTTGCGGCCGTAGACGAGGCTGTCCGGCCGCGCGAAGTAGATGTACTCGAACACGCAGTGATGGCGTGGCGCCGCCGGGAACGGCCGCACGGACTCGATGCCGCGCTCGCCGATCATGACGATCTCGCCCGGCTCGATCTCGCGCTCGTACTTGGCCCCGATCAGGTCGAACGCGCAGGTCTCCGACGCGACCACCCATCCGTCGCCCACGCGGCCCAGCACGAGCGGCCGGAACCCGTTCGGGTCGCGCGCCGCGATCAGGCGGTCTTCGGTCAGGAACGCGAGCGAGTAGGCGCCCCGCACCTGGGCGAGAGCGTCGACGATGCGCTCGAGGAGCGTCGCTCCGCTGGAGGCCGCGATCAGGTGGATGATGACCTCGGTGTCCGACGTCGACTGGAAGATCGACCCGCGCTGCTCGAGCTTCTCGCGCAGGGCCTCGGCGTTCACCAGGTTGCCGTTGTGGGCGATCGCGAGCGCGCCTTGCGCCCACTCGACGACGAAGGGCTGGCAGTTCTTCAGCACCGTCGATCCCGCCGTCGAGTAGCGATTGTGGCCGATCGCCAGCCGTCCCTCGAGGCGCCCGAGGATGTCCTGGTGGAAGATGTCCGCGACCAGCCCCATGCCCCGATGCGCGATCAGGGCCTCGCCGTTCGACGCCACGATGCCCGCGCTCTCCTGGCCCCGGTGCTGGAGCGCATAGAGGCTGAGATAGACGAGCGTCGACGCCTCCGGATGTCCGTAGACGCCGACGACACCACACTCCTCGTGGAACTTGTCCACCATGGCTCCGCGACAGGAAGTCTACCGCACCCGCCCCGCTTCAGCCACCGACGCGTCGCTCGAGCGCGCGCCGCCACCGCTCGCGCGCGGGCTCGATCGGCAGGTCGACGAGCCCGTCGATGGCGACGCTGTGGCCGCGCACCTCGCCGAGGACCGTGCACGGGACGTCCTCCTGGCGGGCCAGCTCCTTCAGCTGGTTGACGCTCTTGCGACGCACCGAGACGAGCATCCGCGACTGGCTCTCCCCGAACAGGAGCGCGTCCGTACGCATGCCGCCCTCCAGGGCGACGCGCGCCCCGAGCCGCAAGCCACCGAAGCAGCACTCGGCGAGCGCGACGGCGAGCCCGCCTTCGGCCACGTCGTGGGCCGAGCGCAGGAGGCGCTCCTGCACCGCCGCCAGGACGACGCGATGGAGGCGCCGCTCGGCTTCGAGATCGATCCACGGCGGCGTACCGCGCGTCTGGCCGTGCATCACGGCCAGGTACTCGCTGCCGCCCAGCTCCTCGCGCGTGCGGCCGAGCAGCACGATGGCGTCGCCCTCCGACTTCCACCACGGCGTCAGGTACTGCTCGACGTCGTCCATGACGCCGACCATCGCGATCGTCGGCGTGGGCGGAATGTTGCGACCCTCGGTCTCGTTGTAGAAGCTCACGTTCCCCGACACCACCGGCGTGCCGAGCGCGAGGCACGCGTCGCGGATGCCGGCGATCGCCTGCTGGAACTCCCACATGATCTCGGGGCGCTCGGGATTGCCGAAGTTGAGGCAGTCGGTGAGCGCGAGCGGCCGCGCGCCGACGGCCACGCAGTTGCGCGCCGCCTCGACCACGGCGATGACCGCGCCCACGTAGGGATCGAGTCGCGTGTAGCGACTGTTGCAGTCGACGGCGAGCGCGAGCCCGCGCCGGGTGCCCTCGACGCGCACGACCGCGGCGTCGCCCCCCGGGCGCACGACCGTGTTGCCGCCCACGAACTGGTCGTACTGGCGATAGATCCACTCGCGCGAGCAGAGGTTCGGGCTCTCGAGCAGGGCCTGGAGCGTCTGCGTGCAGTCGGTGGGCTCGCGCACGGCCCGCAGATCGAGCTGCTGCACCTCGTTCAGACGCGCCGGCTCCTCGGCCGGCCGGCGGTAGACGGGTGCTGCGTCCGTGAGCGCGCCGGCCGGGATGGCGCAGACCTCCTTGCCGTGCCACCGACAGCGCCAGACTCCGTCGTCCGTCAGGCGCCCGATGGCGACCGCCTGCAGGTCCCAGCGGCGGAAGATCTCGGCGATCGCGTCCTCGCTGCCCTGCTTCGCGACGAGGAGCATCCGCTCCTGCGACTCGGAGAGCAGGATCTCGTACGGCGTCATGCCGTCTTCGCGCAGCGGCACCTGGTCGAGATCGATCACCACGCCGACCTCGCCACGCCCGGCCATCTCGACCGAGCTCGACGTGAGGCCCGCCGCCCCCATGTCCTGGATGGCGACCACGTGCTCCGTCCGCATGAGCTCGAGGCATGCCTCCAGGAGGAGCTTCTCGGTGAACGGATCGCCCACCTGGACGGCGGGCCGCTTCTCCTCGGCGAGCGCGTCGAGCGACGCCGACGCCAGAAGGCTCGCGCCGTGGATCCCGTCGCGTCCGGTGCGCGATCCGACGTAGATGACCGGGTTGCCCGGCCCCGCCGCCTTGGCGCGGAAGATGCGGTCGGCGGGCGCGATCCCGAGCGTGAACGCGTTCACCAGGATGTTGTGGTCGTAGGCGGCGTCGAAGGCGGCGTCACCGCCGACGTTCGGCACGCCGATGCAGTTGCCGTAGTGTCCGATCCCCGCCACCACGCCGCGGGTCAGAAACGGGGTGCGCGGGTGGTCGAGGCTCCCGAAACGCAGCGAGTCCATGATGGCGACCGGCCGGGCGCCCATGGTGAAGACGTCCCGCAGGATACCGCCGACTCCCGTCGCCGCGCCCTGGAACGGCTCGACGAACGACGGGTGGTTGTGGCTCTCGATCTTGAAGATGGCCGCGAGCCCGTCGCCGATGTCGACGGCGCCCGCGTTCTCGCCCGGCCCCTGGAGCACCTGCGGCCCCGTCGTCGGGAGCTGCTTCAGCCAGTGGCGCGAGCTCTTGTACGAGCAGTGCTCGGACCACATGACGCCGAAGACGGCGACCTCCTCGAACGTGGGCGTGCGCCCGAGCAGCTCGACGATCTTCGCGTACTCCTCGGCCGTCAGCCCCTGCCCGACGGCCGTGTCGACCGTGACGTCCGGGCGGGTCACGGGCCGGAGACGACCGAGGGCTCGCGGCGCGGGACGCGGGCGCCGCGGCCGACCCACGCCTGCACCGAGCGGAAGAGCTTGAGGCCGTCCTCGCAGCCGACGAGCCGCTCGCTCGCGTGCTCGGGGTGCGGCATGAGCCCGACGACGTTGCGCCCCGCGTTGCAGACGCCGGCGATGCCGTTGAGCGAGCCGTTGGGGGTGCTCTCGGCCGTCACGCGGCCGCTGCGATCGGCGTAGCGGAACACCACCTGGCCGCGCTCTTCGAGAGCGGCGAGCGTCGCCTCGTCGGCGACGTAGCACCCCTCGCCGTGCTTGATCGGGAGCGACAGGACTTCGCCCGTCCGGCAACCGTACGTGAGCGCCGTGTCCGTCGTCTCCACCCGCACGTTCACGATCTCGCAGATGAACTTGAGGCTCCGGTTGACGACCAGGGCGCCGGGCAGCAATCCCGCCTCGCACAGGATCTGGAAGCCGTTGCAGGTGCCGAGGACGACGCCCCCCTGCTCCGCGTGCTGCTTCACGGCGTCCATGATCGGCGAGCACGCCGCCATGGCTCCGCAGCGCAGGTAGTCGCCGTACGAGAAGCCGCCGGGCAGCACCACGGCGTCGCAGCCACGCAGGTCGCGCTCCTTGTGCCACAGCGCGACCGCGTCGTCGCCGAGCACGCGTCCCGCCACGCGCAGCACGTCCCGGTCGTCGTTCGAGCCGGGGAAGACGACGACGCCCCACCGCACGGCTAGCGCGCCTCCTCGTCCACTTCGACCCGGTAGTCCTCGATGACCTTGTTGGCGAGCAGGCGCTCGCACATCGCGCGCACGCGCTCCGCGCCGGCGTCGCGGCTGACGTCTTTCAGCCGCATCTCGAGGTACTTGCCGACCCGGACGTCGCCCACCTCGACGAAGCCGAGCGCGTGCAGGCCCTGCTGCACCGCCTTGCCCTGGGGATCCAGGATGCCGCGCTTCGGGGTGACGTAGACCCGTGCCCGCACGCCCGCCATCACGCCGCGATACCGCAGATGCGGCGCGCCGCTTCCTGGTAGCCTTCCTCGACGTTGTCGAGGTCCTGGCGGAAGCGGTCCTTGTCGAGCTTCTCGCCGGTCTCCTTGTCCCAGAAGCGGCAGGTGTCGGGGCAGATCTCGTCGGCGAGCAGGATCTTGCCGTCGTGGCGCCCGAACTCGAGCTTCATGTCGACCAGCACGATGCCGCGCGCATCGAGGAACTCGCGCAGAATCGCGTTCACCTTGAGCGCGCACTGGTTCATGAACTGGAGCTCCGCCGGCGTCGCAAGGTGCAACAGGTCGATGTGTCCGTCGTTGATCAACGGATCGCCGAGCGCGTCGTCCTTGTAGTAGTGCTCGACGATCGGCTCCGGCAGCAGCTCGCCTTCGGCGCGCCCCAGCCGCTCCGCGAGGCTCCCCGCGACGATGTTGCGCGTGACGACCTCGATTCTCACGATTTCGCAGGCGCGGATCAGCATGTCGCGATCCGAGAGGCGCCGGACGAAGTGCGTGCCGACGCCCTGCTCCTCGAGCAGCTTGAACAGCACCTCGGACATGCGGTTGTTCAGCACGCCCTTGCTGGCGATCGTCCCGCGCTTCTGCGCGTTGAACGCCGTCGCGTCGTCCTTGAAACGCTGGATCAGCAGACCGGGATCGTCGGTGCGATAGACCTGCTTGGCTTTGCCTTCGTAGAGAAGCTCACGCCGCTCCATCACCCGTCCTCCAGAGCTCGCGCGAAGAGAGCGTCGATATGCCGGAGGTGGTGAGCGATGTCAAAGAGACTCGCGAGCTCGTCGGCATCGAGATGGCGTCGCACGTCGGCGTCGTCGCGCAGCCGCGCCTGCAGATCGCCGCCGGCGAGCGCGTGACGCTGGATCCAGCGATACGCCTGGTCGCGCGCGACGCCCTTGCGCACGAGCGTGAGCAGCACCTGCTCCGAGAAGATGGCGCCACCCATGCGCGCGAGGTTCGCGGCCATCGTCTCGGGGCGCACGTCGAGGTCGGCGACGACGCCCACGAGCCGTGCGAGCGCGAAGTCGAGCGCGATCGTCGCGTCGGGCGCGATCACGCGCTCCACCGACGAGTGGCTGATGTCGCGCTCGTGCCACAGCGCGATGTTCTCGAGCGCCGCCATCGCATAGCCCCGCACGAGGCGCGCGATCCCGCACACGTTCTCGGTGAGGATCGGGTTCCGCTTGTGGGGCATCGCCGACGAGCCCTTCTGGCCCTTGCCGAACGGCTCCGCGGCCTCGCCCACCTCCGTGCGCTGCAGGTGCCGGATCTCGAGTGCGATCCGCTCGCACGTCCCGGCGAGGACGGCGAGGGTCGTGAAGAAGACGGCGTGCCGGTCGCGCGGCACGACCTGGGTCGCGATCGGCTCGGGCACGAGCCCCAGGCGGCCCAGCACGGCCGCTTCGACCGACGGATCGTTGTTCGCGAACGTCCCGACCGCGCCGGAGAGCTTCCCGTGGCGGATCTCGTCGCGCGCGGCGGCGAGGCGTCGCCGATCGCGTCCCAGCTCGGCGTACCAGCTCGCGCACTTGAGCCCGAAGGTGATCGGCTCGGCGTGGATCCCGTGCGTACGCCCGATCATGGGCGTGTGCTTGTGCCGGAGCGCCTGGGCCTTCACGGCGCCGCGCAGGCGGTCGAGCTCGGCGAGCAGCAGGTCGGCGGCGTCGCGGAGCTGCAGCGCGAACGCGCTGTCGACCACGTCGCTCGAGGTGAGCCCGAGGTGCAGGAACCGTCCCTCGTCGCCCACCGTCTCGGCGACCGAGGAGACGAAGGCGATGACGTCGTGCTTCACCTCGGCCTCGATCTCCTGCATGCGGCGCACGTTGACGCGCGCGCCGGCGCGCAGGCGCCGCGCGGCGTCGACCGGCACCTCGCCGCGCTCCGCGAGGACGTCGACCAGCGCCAGCTCGACCGCGAGCCAGTGCCCGAGCCGCGTCTCGTCGGTCCAGACGGCCGCCATGGCGGGACGGGTGTAGCGCTCGATCATCGCGCCCCCGTGCTCCCGAACCCGCCGTCGCCCCGCGACGTGGGCTCGAGCTGCTGGACCTCGTCCCAGACGACGCGGGCGACCGGCGCCACGACGAGCTGGGCGATGCGCTCGCCACGACGGACCGCGACGGTGTCGGTGCCCAGGTTCACGAGCAGGACCTGTATCTCGCCGCGGTAGTCGCTGTCGATCGTTCCGGGCGCGTTGAGGATGGTCACGCCCGAGCGATTCGCGAGGCCGCTGCGCGGCCGCACCTGCCCCTCGAATCCGGGCGGGATCGCCACCGCGATGCCGGTCGGCACGAGTGCGCGGCCGCCGGGCGGCAGCGCGATCTCGTCCGTGTCGGCCGTGAGGTCGAGTCCGGCGGCGCCGGGGCTGTGGTAGGCGGGCAGCGGCGTACGCGGGTCGCGCACGCGCACGACGGCGACCCGCACCGCCGCGCTCATCCCACGAGCACCCCGGCGTCGAGCGACTCTCCCTTGAGGTTCCCGAGCACGGTCAGCGTCATGACGTCGGTGCCGAAGAGCCGCTCGGCGATGCGCACGACGTCGTCGTTCGTGACCGCGTCGAACCGGGCCGCGACCTCGCCGATGGGAACGTCGCGGCCGTAGTAGATCTCGTTCTTGGCGATCCGGCTCATGCGGCTGTCGCTCGTCTCGAGACCGAGCAGCATGCTGCCCTTCATCTGGGTCTTGGCGCGGGCGAGCTCCGCCGGTGCGAGACCGTCGCGCGTGACGCGCGCGAGCTCGGCGCGCACCGTCGCCACCACCTCGCGCGTCCACTGCGGGCTCGTGCCGAGGTAGACACCGAGGTAGCCGGTGTCCCGGTACGAGGTGAGGAACGAGTAGACGGTGTAGGCCTTGCCCTGTCGCTCGCGGATCTCCTGGAAGAGCCGCGAGCTCATGCCCCCGCCGAGGGCGAGGTTCAGGAGGTGCGCGGCGTAGCGATCCTCCTCCCCCTGCGAGAGCCCCGGCGTGCCGAGGCAGAGATGCACCTGCTCCAAGTCCTTCTCGTGCACCGCGAGACCGGCGCGCGGCGTGGGCGGCACGCCGTCGGGCGAGGGAGTGATGCCCTGGAGCGGCCCCAGCTGCGTCGCGACCACGTCGACGAGCGCGTCGTGGCGCAGATTGCCGGCACCGGCGACGATGATGCGATCGGGCCGGTAGCGGGCACCCAGGAAGTCGAGGAAGTGCGGGCGGTGGAAGCCGGACACGCTGGCGGCCGTGCCGGCGATCGGGCGCGCGAGCGGGTGATCGGGCCAGAACGCGAGAGCGAAGAGGTCGTGGACGTAGTCGTCCGGCGTGTCCTCGATCTGCGAGATCTCCTGCGTGATGACGGTCCGCTCGCGCTCGATCTCGTCCTCGGCGAAGCGCGAGTGCGTGAACACGTCGGCGAGGAGGTCCAGGGCGAGCGGCAGGTGCTCGTCGAGGACCTTCGCGTAGTAGCAGGTGTACTCCTTGCCGGTGAACGCGTTCAGCACACCGCCGACGGCGTCGATCTCCTCGGCGATCTGCGCGGCCGTGCGCCGCTCCGTCCCCTTGAAGAAGAGGTGCTCCAGGAAATGGGAGATGCCGGCCTGGTCGACGCGCTCGTACCGCGAGCCGTTCTCGACCCAGATCCCGACCGTCACCGATCCCAGGTCGGGAAGCTCCTCGGACAGAACGCGGATACCGTTGGGGAGGCGGGTGGCCCGCATGCCCTAACGGGTGGCCTCCTGGGCCTGCTTCATCGCTTCCTTGCGCGAGAGCCGGATCTTGCCCGACTTGTCGACCTCGAGGACCTTCACGTCGATGACGTCGCCCTCCTTCAAGACGTCCGAAACCGCGCGCACGCGCTCGTTGGCGAGCTGCGAGATGTGCACGAGACCGTCGGTGCCCGGCATGATCTCGACGAAGGCGCCGAAGTCGACGATGCGGCGCACGGTGCCGCGGTAGATCTTGCCCACCTCGGCCTCGGCCGTGAGGCCGCGGATGCGATCGAGCGCCTTCTGCATCGCGACGCCGTCGCTCGACGCGACCAGCACCGTGCCGTCGTCCTCGACGTCGATCTTGCAGCCCGTCTCCTCGACGATGCCGCGGATGGTCTTGCCGCCGGGGCCGATGAGGTCCCGAATGCGATCGGGCTTGATGTGGACGGTGACGATCCGGGGTGCGTGGACCGACAACTCGCCGCGCGGTGCCCCGATGGTCTTCGCCATCACCTCGAGGATGTGGACGCGACCCTGGCGGGCCTGCTCGAGCGCCTGCGACATCACCTCCTGCGTGACGCCGCCGATCTTGATGTCCATCTGCACGGCGGTGATACCGTCCCGCGTGCCCGTCACCTTGAAGTCCATGTCGCCCAGGTGATCCTCGTCGCCGAGGATGTCGGACAGCACGCGAACCTCGCCGCCCTCTTTGATGAGCCCCATCGCCACGCCGGCGACCGGCGCCTTGATCGGAACACCGGCCTGCATGAGCGAGAGCGTACCGCCGCACACCGAGGCCATGGACGACGACCCGTTCGACTCGAGCACTTCGGACACGACGCGGATCGTGTAGGGAAACGCGCTCTCGTCCGGGAGGACGGGCAGGATCGCGCGCTCGGCGAGCGCGCCGTGGCCGATCTCACGCCGGCCGGGGCTGCGCAGGAACTTCGTCTCGCCCGTGCTGTACGGCGGGAAATTGTAGTGCAGCATGAACTTCCGGTAGTACTCGCCGATGAGGGCGTCGATCTTCTGCTCGTCGGACGACGTGCCGAGCGTGGTCGCGACCAGCGCCTGCGTCTCGCCGCGCGTGAAGACGGCCGAGCCGTGCGCCCGCGGCAGCACGTCGATCTCGCAGGTGATCGGCCGGATGTCGGCGAGGCCGCGTCCGTCGATGCGCTTGCGGTCGTTGATGATCTGGGCTCGGACGACCTCCTTCGTGACCTTCTCGAGGAGCTTGCCGACCTGCTTCGTCTTCTCGGCGTCGCCGGCGCCGAGCGTGGAGATGGTCTCGTCGTGCACGGCATCGAGCGCCGCGTAGCGCTCCTGCTTGACGGTCTTGCCGAGCGCCGCGCGCAGCTTCGGCAGCGCGAAGTCGCGCACCGAGGACGCGAGCGCCTCGTCGACCGGCGGCGCGACGATCGTGCGCTTCGGCTTCCCGGCGCGGCTGCGAAGGTCGTCCTGCAGCGCGATGAGGGGCTGCATGGCCTTGTGGGCCCCGAAGAGCGCTTCGAGCACGTCCGCTTCGGGCAGCATCCGGGCGCCGCCCTCGACCATGACGATCGCGTCCCGGCTGCCGGCGACCACCATGTTGAGGTCGCTGTCGAGCAACTGCGAGACGGTCGGGTTCACGACCAGCTTGCCGCCGATGCGCCCGACGCGGACGGAGGCGATGGGGCCGTTGAACGGGACATCAGAGAGGGTGAGCGCCACCGACGCCCCGAGCATGGAGATGACGTCGGGATCGTTCTCGCGATCGTGCGAGAGGACGGTCGCGATCACCTGCGTCTCGCAGTTGAAGCCCTTCGGGAACAGCGGGCGGATCGGGCGATCGAGGAGGCGGGAGGTGAGGATCTCCTTCTCCGCCGGGCGCCCCTCGCGCTTGAAGAAGCCGCCGGGAATCTTGCCGGCCGCGAAGGTCTTCTCCTGGTAGTCACAGGTGAGTGGGAAGAAGTCGATGCCCTCCCGCGCGCTGCGGCTGGCGGTCGCGGTCACCAGCACGACGGTCTCGCCGTACTGGATCCAGGCGGACCCGCCCGCCTGTTTGGCGACCTTGCCGGTCTCGACGACCAGTGGGCGACCGTGGAACTCGATCTCGATGCGTTCGGACATGCGTCTCTCCCCGCGGCTTACACCGCAGCCATTGTTATTTGGCGAGCCGTTACGGGGAGAAGGAGGGGAGGCTTGCGCCCTCTACCCTACTTCCGCAAACCGAGGCGCTCGATCACGCTCTTGTAGCGCTGAAAATCGCGCTGACGCAGGTAATCCAGCATGCGGCGGCGCTGCCCTACGAGCTTGAGCAGACCGCGACGGGAGTGATGGTCCTTCTGGTGAACCTTGAAGTGCTCGGTCAGATACGTGATCCGATCGGTCAGAAGCGCCACTTGGACCTCGGGTGACCCCGTGTCCGACTCGTGGCGGCGATACGACGTCACGAGTTCCTTGGTGCGCTCCTGGAGCACTGCCATCCCGCCCTCTCCGATTCCGTTCTTTCTCGCTTCTTCCGTTTAGACGCGTGGTCGTAACATGCGGGTCCCGCGTTGTAAAGCGAGCCCGCCCCGATTCTCACCCCGCCGCGAGGACCCGCACCATGCGCCAACCCCGATCGGCGTCGGCGACCTCGATCACGGCCGCGACGGCGCCCTCCTGGGTCAGGACGAGCGCCGCCTCGCCCGCCTCGCCCTTCGGCAGGGCTCCGAGCGGCCCCTGCTGACCCCGCCGGAGCGTCGCCACGTCGGGGCCGGACAGCGTGAATCGACGCAGCCCCGCAAGCGCCTGTGGGATCCCGATGACGGGCCACGACGAGAGCGGCTCGCCGCGAAGGGCCTCCGGGGCCCGGGCGTCCTCGACGCGAAAGGTTCCGACCTGCGTGCGGCGGAGCTCTTCGAGGTGCGCTACCGTTCCGAGGGCCAGGCCGAGGTCGGCGGCGAGCACCCGGACGTACGTCCCTTTGCTGCACCGGACCTCGAAGTCGAGTGCGTCCGGCGCGACGAGGCGCAGCGCGAGGGCGTGGATCACGACCTCGCGCGCCTCGCGCTCGACCTCCATGCCCTTGCGGGCGAGCTTGTAGAGGGGAACGCCGTCGCGCTTGAGCGCCGAGTACATCGGCGGTGTCTGGCGCTGCGGGCCGCGGAAGCGAGCCGCGACCTCGTCCACCGCGGACTGCGTCAGCTCCGGGACGGGCGCGCGCGCGGTGACAGCGCCCGTCCGATCGAGCGTGTCGGTCTCGGCGCCGAGGCGAATGCGTCCCGTATAGGCCTTGTCTTCGAGGAGGAGGTAGCGGGCGACCTTCGTCGCCTCGCCCACGCACAGCGGCAGGAGCCCGCTCGCGAACGGGTCGAGCGTACCCAGGTGACCGATCTTCGCGGGCTCGAGCGGCCGCTTCAGCAGGCGAACGACGCCCGCCGACGTCATGCCCTCGGGCTTGTCGACGAGGAGGATGCCGTTCACGTCTCCTCGTCCTCCGACGACCCCGGCGTAGCCGAGCGCAGGAGGTCGTCCACACGTCGCGCCGTGTCCGGCGTGGTGTCGTACTCGAAGCGCAGGGTGGGCGTCACGCGCAGGCCGAGCGAACGTGCGACCCGTGCCCGCAGGAACGGGGTCGCATGGTCGAGGCCCTTCTGCACGGGCGCCACGTCGGCGGGGTCGCCCAGCACGCGATAGAAGACGCGCGCCTGCCGGAGGTCGGCCGTCATGCGCACGGCGGACACCGTCACGGTCGCGAGGCGGGGATCCCTCGCCTCGCGCTGGAGGAGCGACGCGAGCTCGGCGCGCAAGAGGTGCTCGACGCGCTCCCGGCGATGGTCGGCCATCCGTCCTCCGCCTCAGTAGTGCAGGAACTCGACCCGCTCCTCGCCCAGCTCGGCGAGCTGCAGGTCGTCGATGAACATCACCACTTCGCGCAAGCACCGGTCGACGTGGGGCTGATCGGGGCCGACCTGGCTCACGCCGAGGATCGCGCGCTGCCAGAGGTCGTGGTCCTCGCACTCGGCGATCGAGACGTTGAACTTCTGCTGCACGCGGGCCTTGATCGAGCGCAGAACGCTGCGCTTGCCCTTGAGCGAATGCGTCTCCGGCAAGCGAAGCTCGAGCCGCAGTACGCCGACCACCATGGCGGCGCCTCCCGGCGGCTACACCGACCGCTCGGCCGCTTGCGCGCCCTTGCCCGCCGGAGCCGCGAGCCGCCGCGCCACCTGCTCGACCTCGTACGGCTCGATGACGTCGCCGACCTTGACGTCCTGGTAGTTCTCGAAGCCGGTGCCGCACTCGTAGCCCGCCGCCACCTCGCGGACGTCCTCCTTGAAGCGACGCAGGCTCGAGATCTTGCCGTCGAAGACGACGATGTTGTCCCGCACGAGGCGCGCTCGCACGCCGCGGACGAGCTTCCCGTCGACGACGTAGCAGCCGGCGACCTGGCCGATGCCGCTGATCGTGAAGACCTGGCGGACCTCGACGCGGCCGAGCACCTTCTCGCGCTCCACGGGCTCGAGGAGACCCTCCAACGCTTCACGGACCTCGTTCAGCGCCTCGTAGATGATGGTGTACATGCGGAGGTCGACGCCCTCGCGCTCGGCGAGCGCCGCGGCCTTCGGCTCGGGCCGCACGTTGAAGCCGATGACGATCGCGTTCGACGCCGTGGCGAGGAGCACGTCGGACTCCGTGACGCCGCCGACCGAGCCGTGGATGACGTTCAGCCGGACGTCGTTCGTCGACAGGCGCCCCAGCGCCTCCGTCAGGGCCTCGACCGAGCCCTGCACGTCGGCCTTGAGGACGACCTTCAGCTCCTTCACGTCACCCGTCTGGATCTGGTTGTAGAGGTCGTCGAGCGAGACCTTGGCCGTCTTCGCCATGTCGGCCTCGCGCTGCTTGCCGCGGCGGTGCTCGGCGATCTGGCGCGCCTTCTGGTCGTCCTGCAGGGCCACGAACACGTCGCCGGCGTCGGGCACGCCACCCAGCCCCAGGATCTCGACCGGCATGGACGGCCCGGCCTCGTCGATGCGCTTGCCCTTGTCGTCGACCATGGCGCGGATGCGTCCGTACTGGACGCCGCACACGAACGAGTCGCCGACGTGGAGCGTGCCCTCCTGCACGAGCACGGTCGCGACCGGACCGCGCCCGCGGTCGAGCCGCGCCTCGACGATCGTGCCGCGCGCGTTGCGCTGCGGGCTGGCCTTCAGCTCGAGGACGTCGGCCTGGAGGAGGAGCATCTCCAGGAGCTGCGGGATGCCCTCGTGCGTCTTCGCCGAGACCGGCACGACGATCGTGTCGCCGCCCCATTCTTCGGGTGCGAGGCCGTAGTTGCCGAGCTCCTGCCTCACGCGTTCGACGTTGCCGCCCGGCTTGTCGATCTTGTTCACCGCGACGATGATCGGCACCTCGGCGGCGCGGGCGTGGTTGATGGCTTCGACCGTCTGCGGCATGATGCCGTCGTCGGCCGCCACGACGAGGACGACCATGTCGGTCACCTTCGCGCCGCGGGCCCGCATGGCGGTGAACGCCTCGTGACCCGGGGTGTCGAGGAACGTGACGGTCCGCCCGTGCACGTCGACCGTGTAGGCGCCGATGTGCTGCGTGATGCCGCCGGCCTCGCCCTCCGCGACGTTGGTCGCGCGGATCGCGTCGAGCAGCGACGTCTTGCCGTGATCGACGTGGCCCATGATCGTCACGACCGGGGCGCGCGGCACCGCTTCCCCGGCGACGCCTTCCTGCTCCGCCTCGAGGCTCTGCTCGGCGTCGAAGGCGACGTTCTCGACCTGATACTCGAACTCGCTCGCGACCAGCACGGCCGTGTCGTGGTCGAGCATCTGGTTGATGGTCGCCATCATGCCCATGTCGATGAGCTTCTTCAGGACCTCGCTGGCCTTGACGCCCATCGACTTCGAGAGATCGCCGACCGAGATCACCTCCGAGATGCGGATGATGCGCTTGGAGGCGCGCGGCGTCGTGATCTCCGGCTTCTTCAGCTCCTTGCCGGGCTGCGCCCGCTTCTTCATCGGGCGCTTGGCGCCGCGCGAGAAGTCGCGCTCCGCCATGCTGGCGAGGTCGTCCTTCTGGATGACCTTGCGTCCCTTGCGCTTCTTCGCCGCGTCGCCCGCGGGAGCGGTCCCGGGGGTCTCGGCCGGCGCGCCTCCCGGACGCCATCCCGGAGCGCTCGGCGGCGGCGTCGCCTTGCGGAGGTCGATCCGTCCGAGCACCTTCGGCCCACGCTGCTCCTCGAACCCGGGTGCGCTCGGCGGCGGTGGCGCGGCGGGTGTCTCGGCGACTCGAGCGGGCGCGCCAGCGGGCCTCGCCGTCTTCGCCACCGGCGGAGGCGGCGCTGCTTCGACGTGACGCGCGGCGGGCTTGGGCGGCGGGACGGGCGCGGGCGCCGGGTGGGCGTCGGCCACGACGGTCCGCGGCTCGGGCGCCGGCGAATCCGCGGGTGGCGGCACGTCGAGCGGCGGCGGAATGGGTTCGTCGAAGTCGAGCGAAGGCGGGATCGCACCGCCGCCCTCGGCGTCGGGCACGCCGGGGAGCTCCTCGCGCTTCAGCACTTCGCGTGCGACGCGACGGCGGATCACGTTCGCCTGCAGGCGCGTCTCGGTGGTCTGCTCGCGCGACGTCACCAGCCGCTCGACGCCCGCCTCGCGCTGCGTGACCAGACGCTCGGCCACGACGCGCTCGGCGCCGACCGTCACCTGGGGCGAGCGCGGCGCCAGGCCGAGAGTCTGCTTCAGCCGCTGCACCTCGTCCTCGGTGACGACGCTCTGCGAGCGCTTGCCTTTCAAACCGATCTGCTCGGCCGCGGCGACGACGGCCTTCGGCTCGACGGCCCACTCCTTCGCGAGCTCGTGGATGCGTTTGGACATGGTGCCTACTCTTTCCCCTCGCGAAGCGCTGCCACGAGCGCCTCACGGGCGTGCCGCGGCACCGAGGCACGCAGCGCGCGCACCGGCCCTCGCCGTCGCACGAACGCGTCGAAGCACGCCGCCTGCTCGTGCACATAAGCTCCGCGACCGCCGCCGCGCCGCGCGCGATCGGTGTGCAGCCCGCCGTCACGCCACACGATGCGCACCAGGCCCGGCTGCGGTGCACGCTCCCCGCATCCCACGCAGGATCGCACCGGCGTCACTCGGTCTCCTCCGCCGGCCGGTCGGCGGCCGTCTCGTCGCCGGTGGGAAGCGGCGTGGCCGCCGCAGCCGCGGCCGCCAGCTCGGCCGCCTCGGCCTGCAGGCGGGCGACGTGCTCCCGCGCGGCAGCGATGATCCCGGGCGCGCGCTCGGGCCCGATGCCGTCGACCTCGGCGACGCTCTCCTCGTCCGAGGCCGCGAGGTCCTCGGACGACTTGAAGCCGCTCTGGTAGAGCAGCTCGGCGGTGACGTCGCCGATGTCCGGAATGGCCGTGAGCGACGCGCGGGCGCGCCGCGCCTCGTCCTCGGCGTCCGACTCGCTGCGCACGTCGAGCTTCCAGCCCGTGAGGCGCGATGCCAGGCGGACGTTCTGGCCCTTCTTCCCGATCGCGAGCGAGAGCTGGTCGTCGGGAACGATCACCTCCATGCCGTGCTCGTCCTCGTCGAGGATGATCTTCGAGACCTTCGCCGGCGCCAGCGCCCGGCAGACGTACTCGGCAGGGTCCGCCGTCCACTCGACGATGTCGATCTTCTCGTTGCGGAGCTCCTGCACGACGGCCTGCACGCGCGTGCCGCGCATGCCGACGCAGGCGCCGACGGGATCGACGTCGCGATCGTGCGACATGACGGCGAACTTCGCTCGCCCGCCCGGCTCGCGCGCCGCGCCCTTCACCTCGACGATGCCCTCGTAGATCTCGGGGACCTCCTGCCGGAAGAGCTCGATCAGGAGCCCCGGGTGTGTGCGCGAGAGCACGATCTGCGGACCCTTGCTCGAGAGCTCCACGTCGACGATGTAGGCCCGGATGCGATCGCCCTGCCGATAGCGCTCGCGCGGGATCTGCTCTTTCTCGGGCAGGATCGCGTCGGCGCGGCCGAGGTTCACGATGAGGTTCTTCTTCTCGAAGCGCTGCACCGTGCCCGTGGCGAGCTCGCCCTTGCGCGTCTTGAACTCCTTGAAGATGCTGTCGCGCTCGGCGTCGCGCACGCGCTGGATGATGTTCTGCTTGGCGGCCTGGGCGGCGATGCGGCCGAACTTCTCCGGCGGAAGCTTCGCCAGCAGCTCGTCGCCGACCTCGGCGTCGGGGTCGAGGTGGGCTCGCGCCTCGGCGAGGATGACCTCGTTCTCGGGGTCTTCGATCACGGCGACGACGCGCTTGATCTCGAACAGCTCGACCTCGCCGACCTCGGGGTTGAACTTCGCCTCGATGTTCTTGTCGAGCCCGAAGGTACGCTTGGCCGCCGACAGCATCGCCTGCTCGAGGGCCTCGACGATGATCTGGCGGTCGATCCCCTTCTCCTTGCTCACCTGCTCGATCACACGGTTCAGATCCGGAAGCATTCGTTCCTCCGCACCCTCAGGCGTGTGCCGGCGCATGCGCCGGTCGCGTGAAGTCGTATTCGATGTTGGCGCGCTCGACGTCCGCGAGCGGCAGCGCGACCGTGCCGGCGTCGGGATCGGCGACCGTCACGACGTCGTCGGTCGCGGCTTCGAGGACGCCGTGGAACTGCCGCCGGCCGGCGACCGGCGTTCGCGTGCGCACCGACACGCGCTTTCCGAGCGCGCGGCGGTAGTGGTCGGCCCGTACCAGGGGGCGGTTCAGCCCCGGCGAGGAGCACTCCAGGTGATAGCGACCGTGCACCGCGTCGTGCGCGTCGAAGACGTTGCCGAGCTCGCGCGAGATGCGCGCGAGCTCGTCGATGGTGACGCCACCCGCCGGCCGGTCGATCAGCAGGCGCAGGATCGCGCGCCCGCCCTCGGGACGACATTGAACGTCCACGAGCTCGAGACCCGCCGCCGTGACGACGGGCTCCGCGAGCCCCCAGACGCGCTGGGTGACCGCCGACCAATCCATCGAACGCTGTTCCTCCAAATGAAAAAGTGGGCCGGGGCCCACTTCTGCTGGTGAGTGAAGCCGGGAAACCGTGAGCATATAACATGCGTCCCACGGAGCCGCAACGTCGCGAAAAACGAGGGAATGCGGGCTACTGGTACATCGACTCGATGTCGGCTGCGTAGCGCTGCGCGATCACCTTGCGCTTCAGCTTCAGGCTCGGCGTCAGCTCGCCGGTCTCGGTCGAAAAGTCCCCGGGAAGGATGCGCACGTACTTGATCGACTCCCAGGACGCGAGGCTTTGGTTGACTGCCGCCACCTCGGACTCGATCAGCTTCCGGACGGCCGGGTGGGCGTGCAGGTCGGCCGGGTCGACCTGGAGCCCCTGCGCCGCCGCCCACCGCTCGACCTCCGGGAGGTCCAGGGTGACCAGAGCCGTGCAGTACTTGCGGTTGTCGCCGATCGCGACCGCCTGGCTGACGTGCGGCTGGAGCTTCAGCAGGTTCTCGATCTTCTGCGGCGCCACGTACTTCCCGCCCGAGGTCTTGAGCAGGTCCTTCTTGCGGTCGGTGATGCGCAGGAATCCGTCGGCGTCGATCTCGCCGATGTCCCCGGTGTGGAACCAGCCGTCCGCGTCCCAGGCTTCGGCGGTGGCGTCGGGGCGCTCGTAGTAGCCGCTCGCCACGTTCGCGCCGCGGGCGAGGATCTCGCCGTCGTCGGCGATCCGGATCTCGCAGCAGTCGAGCACCGTGCCGACGGTTCCGAGGCGATAGCGGTCGGGATGGTTCACCGTCAGCGCCGGCGTCGTCTCGGTGAGACCGTACCCTTCGAAGATCGGGATGCCCACGGCGTGGAAGAACTCGGCGATGTCGCGCGCGAGCGGCGCCCCGCCCGAGAGCATGAAGCGGATGTTGCCGCCCAGCACCGAGTGGATGCGCGAGAAGACGAGGCGGTGCGCGATCGCGTCGGCGACCTGCAGCCAGAGCGGGATCGGCTTGCCGGCCGCCTGCAGCTCGCTGCGCTGCCGTCCGACGCCGACCGCCCAGTCGAAGATCGCCTGCTGGACGCCGCTTCCCGCGTCGCGCTTGGCCTGGATGCGCCCGTACACCTTCTCGTAGACGCGCGGCACGGCGGGGACGACGTTGGGCTTGGCCGCCGGGATGTCCTCGATCAACGTGTCGATCGAGCGGGCGAAGGCCGTCGTCGTGCCGGCCGCGATGCCGCAGTACTCGAGCAGGCGGGCGAACGAGTGCGCAAGCGGCAGGAAGAAGAAGTCGACGTCACCCTCGCGCAGGGTCCCGATGCGCAGCGTCGCCTCGACGGTGGCCAGGTGGTTGCCGTGCGTCTGCGGGACGCCCTTCGGCGGACCGGTCGTGCCCGACGTGTAGACGATGGTCGCGAGGTCCGAGCGCCCGAGCTTCGCGATCCGTCGCTCGATCTCGGCGCCGTGGCGGCCGAGCAGCGAGCGTCCGCGCTCGAGGAGATCGCCGAGCGTCTGCGGACCCGTGCCCTCGACCGTCGTGATGGACCGGATCGAGACCGGACGGCGCACGCCGTCCAGCTCGAAGCCGTCGCGTGCCACCGCCTCGACCCTTCCGCGCAGCTTCGCGTTCTCGACGAAGAGACGATCGGCGCCGGCGTTGGCCACGATGTAGCCACACTCGTCGGGCAGCACGGAGTGGTAGACGGGGATGGTGAGCGCGCCGCACGCGAGGATCGCGAAGTCGATCTCCATCCACTCGGGTCGCGTCGCCGAAAGGAGCCCGACGCGATCGCCGGGTCGCACGCCGTCGTCGACGAGCGCCGCGGCGATGGCCCGCACGCGATCGCGCATCTCGCCCCACGTGACCTCGCGCCAGCCCTGAGCGTCGTGGTAGCGGTAGCGCGGGCGATCGGCGAGCTGGTCGGCCCGCGTGAAGAACATCTGCGCGAGGTTCGCGTACGCCACGTCGTCCCCCCTCCGAACGGATGGCTCGCGCCGCGCCTGGCGCGACGCGGAGGCACCGTATAATACGCGCCCCGTACCCGCCAAGCCGACCATGCCGACCCCTTCCGATCGTCCCACCACATCCGAGCTGCGGCGCGACCCGATCCTGCGCCGCTGGGTGATCATCGCGCCCGAGCACGCGAGCGAGCTCGCGCCTCGCCGCATCGCCGCCGACGCCGCCGCGCCGGGCCAGTGTCCCTTCTGTCCGGGGCAGGAGGCGATGAACCCGATCGAGGTCGCCCGGGTCGGCGACGGCGCCGGCTGGGCGGTACGCGTCACGCCCGATCGCCATCCGCTGCTGCGGATCGAGGGCGAGCTCGGCCGCCGGGCCGTCGGCATGTTCGACTACATGAACGCCGTGGGCGCGCACGAGCTGGTGATCGATACGCCCGACCACGCGTGCGGCTGGGCGGACTTCACCCCGGCACACATGGCGTGCCTGCTGGGGGTCTACCGCGACCGCTCGCGCGACCTCCGGCGCGACCCGCGCTTCCGTCACATCCTCGTGCTGATGAATCGCGGCGCCGCCTGGAGCCGCTTCTCGCACGCGCATTCCCACGTCGTCGCGACGCCGTTCGCGATGAAGCGTGTGGAGGACGAGATGGCCGGCGCGCGAGAGTACTACCGGCGCAAGGAGCGGTGCGCCTTCTGCGATCAGCTCGCCGAGGAGCGACACGCGGGAACCCGCGTCGTCGCCGAGCAGCCGGGCTTCGTCGCCCTCGCACCTTTCGCGTCCGAGCATGCTTACGAGGTGTGGGTGCTACCGTCGGCACACGCGGCGGACTTCGGCCGCAGCGAGGACGACGCCCTGGCGCCGCTCGGCACGCTGCTGGTGGACGTCGTCGGGCGCCTGCGTCGCGTGCTCGACGACGTCCCGTACAGCGTGGTGCTCCACACGGGGCCGCTCGACCAGCCCGACAGCGTGGACTTCCACTGGCACTGGGAGATCGTCCCGCTCCTCGGTCACGAGCTCGGGATCGAGTGGGCGACCGGGATCTACTCGAATCCCGTGCCGCCCGAGGCGGCGGCCGATGCGCTGCGGCGTGCCGGCACCGAGCCGGCGCGCTGACGCTCACGCCTCGCCGGTGCCCTCGTCCTGCTCGTGCAGGGTGACGAGCACCATGATCTGGTAGGTGCGCTTGCCGCTCGGCGTCTGCACCTCGACCTCGTCACCCTCGGTCTTGCTCATGAGGGCGCGACCGATCGGCGACGACAGGGAGATGTGCCCGCGCGCCGCGTCGACCTCTTCCGGAAAGACGATGCGGTAGAGCACCTCGTCGCCCGTATCGACGTCGGCGACGGTGACGCGGCTCCCGTAGGCCACCACACCACGCGGAATCGACGCGACGTTGTACATCGCCAGCTCGCGGATGCGACTCTCGAGCTGCGCGATGCGCGAGCGGACGAAGTCCTGGCGGTGCTTGGCCGCCTCGTATTCGGCGTTCTCCGAGAGATCGCCGTGCGCGGCCGCGGTTTGGAGCTCCTTCGGCAGCTTGAACGTGAGCTCGTGCCTCAGGTCCGCGAGCTCCTTCTTGAGCTTCGCCAGGATCGGCAGTTCCATGTCGTCGTCTCTCAGGCGCCGCCGGCTCCGGCGATCACGCGACGTGCCACGTCGCTGGCGAGCTTCCCGTCGAATCGTCCCGCGTGCCGCTCACGCAGCGCGCTCATGACCGCGCCGATGGTCGGGCTCGGCAGCTCGCCGGCGATCGCGCGCACGATGCGCTCGAGCTCCTCGGGCGCGAGCAGCGCGGGCACGTACACCTCGAGCAACTGCCGCTCGGCGCGGTTCTGCTCGACCACGTCGGTGCGCCCGGCCTTGGTCGCGAACTCCTCGGCTTCCTCGCGCTTGCGCATCTCCTTGCGGACGAGCTGCACGAGGTCGGCTTCGGCGAGCGCCGCGCCCCGGCGCTCGACCTTCAGGTTCTTGGCCGCCGTGATCAGCCCGCGCAGCACGTAGACGCGCGGCATGTCGCGCGCCTTCATCGCGGCCGTGAGATCCGCGCCCAGCCCTTCCTCGGTGAGAGGCACCGACGTACGGTAAGCAGAAGCATTCCTATTGTAAAGTCGTGGCGTGCGGGGCCGACGCGCGATACCACCAGCCCCGGAAGTGCTCGACGATCGGGCCGAAGCCCATGAGGTTCAGATACATCCCGATCGCTCCCACCGCTATGCCGAACAGAAACGCTCGCATCGTCCCATCCTCCTCATCGCATCCGTTGCATCAGATCGCTCGGGTCGCCACATCCGGCCGTCGTCATGGGCGGAGTCGGCACGATCGTGGCGGACGTCCTGTTTCCGCGGGACTGTGCCGCGTGCGATGCACCGCTGCCCGTCGGGCACGAGCGAGCCCTGTGCGACGCGTGCTGGGCGAGCCTCCGCATGCCCACCCACGCCCTCTGCCCTCGCTGCGGCATTCCCACACCCCCTGCGTCGCGGACCTGCTCCGGATGCGCGACCCATCCCCCCGTCTTCGATGCGGCCTGCGCACTCGGATTGTACATCGCGGACGATACCCGTCTCAATCCGCTCGCGGTGGCCGTGCGAGCCTTGAAGTACCGCGGGGCGCGGCCGGTCGCCCGCTGTCTCGGAGCCGAGCTCGGCCGGCGCCACCCCGCTCCGCCTGGTGCGGTCGTGGTGCCGGTCCCGCTCCACCGGAGCCGCCTCCGCGAGCGCGGCTACAACCAAGCGGCGTTGCTCGCCCGCGCACTCGCGCGGGCGAGCGCCCTGCCCGTCGCCGTGCGCGCGCTCGCCCGCGTGCGTCCGACCCCGCCGCAGGCGGGCCTCGACGCCCACACGCGACGCATGAATCTGCGCAGCGCCTTCGCGGTCCGCCAGCCCGGGGCGGTGTGGGACCGCGAGATCGTGCTCGTCGACGACGTCCTCACCACCGGCGCGACGGCCGACGCGTGCGCCGCGGCGCTGCACGCCGCCGGCGCCACGCGCGTCGTCCTCTACACGGTTGGACGCACCCCCTGAGGCGCGGTAGAGCGGCGCCGTGATCACCCTGGGCGTGCTCATCTCGGGCAGTGGGACGAACCTGCAGGCGATCATCGATCGCATCGCCGACCGCTCGCTGGATGCCCGCATCGGCGTGGTCATCTCGAACCGCCCGGACGTGCGGGGCCTTGAGCGTGCCCGCGCCGCCGGGATTGCCGCCGAGGTGATCGACCACCGCGCCTTCGCGGACCGCGCGAGCTTCGAGACGGCTCTCGCGACGCGGCTGAGGGCGGCCGGCATCGAGCTGGTCGTCCTGGCCGGCTTCGACCGGCTGGTGACCCAGGTCCTTCTGGCCGCGTTTCCCGGGCGGATCATCAACATCCACCCCGCCCTGCTGCCGGCGTTCAAGGGCCTCCACGCCCAGCGGCAGGCGGTCGAGTACGGCGTGCGTGTGGCGGGCGCCACCGTCCACTTCGTCGACGCCGACGTCGACCACGGACCCATCATTTTGCAGGCCGCCGTCCCGGTGGACCAGGACGACACGCCCGAGACGCTGACGGCGCGCATCCTCGCGGTCGAGCACCAGATCTACCCGGCCGCGATCCAGCTCTTCGCCGAGGGCCGGCTCACCGTCGAGGGGCGCCACGTGCGCATCGGCGGCACCCGGCCTCCCCTGCCCCCGCCGCTCGTCCGCCGCGCCTGAGCCGGACCGGCGCTTGCTCGCAACATAACCTGTTGGTACACGGCTTATCAGTCGGGGAATTGGCTGAGCACCGGGTGAGGTGGTTGAGGGCCGGTCGCGGGGGCGCGGGCAGTGTGGCCTCGCGGCGGGGAGGAGGCCGAGGAGATGGGGGACATCGATCGGATGCTCGCCGAGATCCGTGCCTTGGCGAGCCGAGGCGATCATCACACGATCGTCGCCCGCTACGGGCACCTCGACGATCTGCCCGAAGAGGAGACCTGGAGCTCGACCGAGCTGCTCTACGAGATCGGCCGGGCCTTCGGGATGCTCGGCAACGAGGACAAGGTCGAGCGCTACCTGCTGCGCTGTGCCGACCTGGCGCCGCGCCGCGCCGCCGTCTTCCACTGCGCCATCGGCTGGTACTTCCAGCGCAAGAAGAAGTGGACCAAGGCGCTGCGCTGGTACGATCGCGCGCTCCAGTCCTTCCCCACCTACCACCTCTGTCTGTTCCGGCGCGGCTACTGCCTCGAGAAGCTCCACCGCCCGCGGGAAGCGGTCGAAGCGCTCGCCCGAGCCCGCGGGGTCTGGGAGGAGGCGGGCCCGGACCAGCGTGCACGCGGGCGCGGCGTCCAGGTTCAGGTGCTGTTCCACCTCTCGCGCGTGCTTCGCGATCTCGGCGACTTCGACGCGGCGCACGAAGCGCTCGACGTCTGCCGGACGCTCGACGGCGAGACCGAGCCGCCGGCGATCCGTCCGGAGCACCTGCTCGCATGCCATGGGGAGCTGCTCCTGCGCCGCGGCGATCAGGAAGGCGCCTGCAACCTCTTCGAGCAGGCGAAGGAGCTCGACCCCACCTCCAGCTACGTCTGGGAACGGCTCGGACGAGTCCACGAGCTGCTCGGCGAGCGCGACGCCGCCGAGGCGGCCTACCGGCGCGCGATCTCGCTACCGCGCGGGGCGTTCGCCTACCTCTCGCTGGGGCGCTTCCACACCCACGTGACGCACGACTACCACGCCGCCGCCCTCTCCCTCGCCGAAGCGCTCCGCCAGGTTCAGAGCGCCGAGCCCATCGTCCGGCTCGAGATCGCGCGTCTCCAGGTCGCCTGCAACCGTCCCTTCGCCGCCTACGAGCAGGTCCAGCAGGCGCTCGCGTGCCGGCACGAGGGCGGCTTCGCCGACGGGCTGCGCCTGGCCGCCGATCTGGCCGAGCGTCTGGGCCGTCCCACCGAGGCGGCCGCCCATCTGCGGCAGCTCGGACGCCTGCTCTCCGACGATTCGACGCTGCTGGGTCGCGCCGAAGCACTCGAGGGCCAGGTGGCGAGCGTTCTGACCCCGCCCGCCGACCCGCCCCTGCCCGAAGCGCTGGCACCGCTCAATGACGCGCGCGTCGACATGCGCGTGCGCGACCGCGTGAGCGGCGTCGTCGATCGGTTCTTCGCCGAGAAGGGCTTCGGGTTCGTGCGCTACGGCGACGGGCAGACGCTCTTCTTCCACGTGACGCAGTGTCCGGACGGCGTGACGCGCATCGAGCCCGGCACGTCGGTCAGCTTCATCGTCGGGCACAACCCGAAGAAGGGGAAGCCCCAGGCCGAAGCCATCCGCCTCGGCGAGTGAGGCCGAGCCGCCGCAGGGCGGCGCGCGTGGCGGGAAACTCGTGCGGCCGGCGCGCGATCAATCGCGCGAGGGCCCGCAGGTCGTGCTCGTCGTCGACGTCGAACGAGGGCGCGACCTCGACGAGGCGAAGGCCGAGCGCGCGACAGCGACGGCGGGTCGCCCCGAGCACCCGGTCGGTGCTCCACGGGATCCCCTCGAACGCGGCACGCGCCGGACGGCGAACGCCGATCAGGTAGTAGCCCCCGTCGCGCGCAGGCCCGAGCACGACGTCGCCACCGGCGGCGAGGGCGCGCGACGCCCGCGCCAGCGCTCGCAGCGGAACATGCGGCGCGTCGGCGCCGAGGGCGATGGCCGGCGCGCCGGTTTCGCGCGCCACGTGCGCGAGCGCGTGGTGGATGCGCGCGCCGAGGTCGCGGCCGCGCTGCGGGAAGCAGCGGGGCGTCGCCACCAGCGACCGGAACGGCGCGCGGGCGGGCGTGAACGCCCACCAGACACCGAATCCCCCCTTGCCGAGGCGTCGTGCGAGATCGCGCACGAAGGCTCGGTAGAGGCGGCACGCCGCCACGGCCCCGATCGCGGCGGCGAGACGCGTCTTCACGCGGCCCGGGGTGGGATGCTTCGCCAGAACGACGATCGCTGCGGACGTGGTCGGCCGCCGCGATCGTCGCGCCCGGGTCGCGGACGTCGTCAGCTCGCGCCGGTGAGCCCGCCGAGCTCACCCGCCGCGTCGAGCGCCGCCAGCTCCTCGAACCCCCCGATCGACCGGCCGTCGATGAATATCTGCGGCACCGTCCGCCGCCCGCTGCGCTCCATCATGCCTGCTCGCAGCTCGGCGTCGCCGGCGACGTCGAACTCCTCGTACGGGATCCCGCGCTCGGCGAGCAGGCGCTTCGCTTGTACGCAATACGGACACGACGGGGCCGTGTAGATCTCGACGCGAGCCATCCCGCCCAGGGTTAATCACTGGCCGTCCGTGACGCAAGGCGAGCGGCGTTGACTCCAGCCCGGTCGGCCGATAGCGCGGGCGCATGGCCGATGCCACGACGACACGCGCGCTGGGCCGACTGGTCGACATCATGGCGCGCCTGCGCGCGCCCGGGGGTTGTCCCTGGGATCGCGAGCAGACGCCGCAGACCCTGCGCCCCTACCTCCTCGAGGAGACGTACGAGGTGCTCGACGCGATCGAGCACGGCAGCCCCGCGGCACTGCGCGACGAGCTCGGCGATCTCCTCCTCCAGATCGTCTTCCACGCCGAGATCGCGCGCGAGGCGGGGCAGTTCACGATCGCCGACGTGGCGACGGCGATCGCCGACAAGCTCGAGCGCCGCCACCCGCACGTCTTCGGCGACGTCCGGGTCGGGGGCGCAGACGACGTGATGCGGAACTGGCAGACGATCAAGGCCGAGGAGCGCCGCGCGGGCGGCGGCGACGCCGGCGTGCTGGGCGGCGTGCCGCGCGCGCTACCGGCCCTCGCCCGCGCGCAGAAGGTGGGCGACCGCCTCTCGCACGTGGGCTTCGACTGGCGCGACGTCGGTGCCGTGCTGGAAGTCCTCGACGACGAGCGGGCCGAGCTGGCCGCGGCCCTGGCGGCGGGCGACACGGTCGCGGCGCGGCGCGAGGTGGGCGATCTCCTGCTGACGCTCGCGAGCGTGGCGCGTCACCTCGACGTGTCCGCCGAGCTGGCGCTCGGCGAGGCGACCGACCGGCTGGCAGCCCGCGTGCGCCATGTCGAGCAGGCCGCGGCCGCCGCCGGCCGGACGCTCGCCGCGCTCGATCCGGACGAGCGGGATCGCTTGTGGCGTGACGCGAAGACGGCGACCGATGCCGTGTCGCGAAAGTCCGCGTCGCAAGTTTGACCGGTCCGTACCTGCGTGGTAGGTCGCGCCCCCGTGGCTCAGCATGCATCTGCATTGAAGCGGCACCGCCAGAGCGAAAAGCGGCGGGTCCGGAACAAGGCCCTCAAGACCCGGCTCCGGCACGAGGTCCGCTCCGCGCGCGAGCTGGTCGACCAGAAGGCCGCCGCTGCGCGCGACGCCGTCGCCGCAGCGACGCGGGCCCTCGACAAGGCCGTCAGCAAGGGGCTGATCCACCGCAACACCGCCGCGCGCAAGATCTCGCGTCTCGCGCGCGCGGCCCACGCCCTGAAGGGCTGATCCGCTCAGGCCGCGCCGGCGATCGCCAGCAGGCTCCGCTCGAAAACCGCGGCCTCCGGTCGTGACGACTTGAGGGCGGCGTCCAGCTCGAGCAGCACGTCGAGCGCACGTTCCAGGTCCGCCGGCGCGCCGCGCCGCGCGTTGCGGCCGACGAGCCAGGCGGGCATGCCGAGACGGGCCGCGATCTCCTCCTCGCGGAGCCCCATGGCCATCAGCTCCGCCACGTGGAGCGCGCGACGCAGGTTCGCGGCCAGGAACGCGAGGACACGGATCGGCGGTTCGCCGGAGGCGACGAGCCCGCGCAGCGTGCGAATGGCGCCTGCGGCATCACGTCGCGCGAGGCGATCGGTCAGCTCCTCGATCGCGTGGGCCCGGCTCGCGGCGACGAGGTCTTCCACGTGGCGCTGCTCGATCGTCGCACGCGGGCCGACGTGGAGGGAGAGCTTCTCGATCTCGTCGTCGAGACGCGCGCAATCGACGCCGACGCGCGCGAGCAGCATCTCGATCGCGGGCGCCGCGATCGCGTGACCGCGCTCGCGCGCCAGCGCCGTCACCCAGCCGCCCGCGGCTCGCAGGTCCGGCAAGCGCGAAAACCCGAGCGCGGCTCCGCCCTTCGCACAGGTCGCGTGCAGACGTCGGCGCTGATCGAGCGCCTTCGCGACGAGCACCAGGCGCGCCCCGTCGCCGAGGCGTGGGAGCAACGCCAGCACCTCGTCGTCCTGCGCGGCCGCCAGGGCTTCGGCCCGCCGCACGACGAGGAGCGAGACGCCGCCGAAGAGCGACGGCGACGCGAGGTCGACGAGCGCCGCGGACACCCGCTCGTCCGGGTCGTCGCCCCACACGACGGCGACGGCGTCGGTGCGGCCGGACCCGACCACGCGCGCGCGCAGGCGATCGAGGCCGCGCTCGAGCAGGAACGTCTCCTCGCCGTGCAGGAGATAGAAGGGTCGGAGGGGCTCGCGCTCGATCGCGACCGCCGGATCGGGGCCCGCGGCGGCCGCACCGCGCCGAAAGGCGCTCAGAACCCCTCCATGCTCTGGAGGTAGATGTCGCGCGCCAGCAGCTCGAGCAGATCGTCGAGCGTCTCGCGGCGGCGGGTCTCGCCCAGCTGCACGTTCGTCATCTGGGCGAGGTCGCGCGAGTCGATCGTGCCGCGCTGGAAGCGCGGCGAGCTGGTCACGACCACGGTGTTGACCGCTCCGAAGTCGAGGCTCTCCTGCAGCAGCTTGTTCTCGTAGAGCAGGCGGCCCGTCGTACGCTCCGTCAGGCGGAAGCTGATCTGGATGACGCCCTGGAACTGCACGGCCTCCGAGTTGGCGGTCGACGCCACCGGAATGGTGGAGAAGTGCCGGATGGTGCCCGCGAGGAGGACGTCGCCGTCGCGATCCGATACGAGCTCCAGCGGCCCGCGGCGACGGAACTCCTCGGCGAGCTTGCGGCGGAGGTTCACCTCGAGCCCGTGCTCGCGCGTCCGGTTGCCGAAGAGCGCGATGCTGAGCGTGCGCGCGCCGCTCGGGACGGTCGTGCCGGCGCCGGCGAAGTGGTAGCCGCACCCGCTCACGAGCAGCCACACGGCCAGTACGCCCCGGCGTGTCACGGCGTCCTCCCGGCCCGATCCTTTGCGCCCACGACGCCCGCGATCTGATCGAGCACGCCGTTGACGAAGGCGGGCGAGTCCTCGCTCCCGAATCGCCGCGCCACTTCGATCGCCTCGTCGATCGTGACGGCGGCCGGAATGTCGGGGCGCTCCATCAGCTCGAACGTCGCCACGCGCAGGAGATTGAGGTCCACCCGCGACAGGCGCGGCAGCTGCCAGTGCTCCGCGGCCGCCGCGATCAGCTCGTCGATCCGCTCGCGATGGGCCAGCACTCCCTCGACGAGCTCGCGTGCGAACGTCTCGCTCTCGCCGCCGCGCGCGGCGTCCTCCGGAACCAGGTGCTCCCAGAAGAGGCCGAGCGACCCCGGCCCGGCCGCGTCGCCCAGCATGTCGAGCTTGTAGAGCGCCTGCAGCGCGAGCTCGCGTCCGAACCGACGGCCCCCCATGGCTCAGTACCGGTTCAGGAGGCGCAGCACCTGCGCCATCTCGAGCGCCGTGACGGCCGCGTCGTGCCCCTTGTTGCCGTGATCGCCCCCGGCGCGCGCGAGCGCCTGGTCCATCGTGTCGGTCGTGAGGACGCCGAACGCCACCGGGAGATCGAAGCGCCGCGCCACCTCGCCGATCCCGAGGGTCGCCGCCGAGGCAACGTAGTCGAAGTGCGGTGTGCCGCCGCGCACGACCGCACCCAGGCAGACGATTGCGTCGTACCGCCCCGTCGATGCGAGGCGCTGCGCGCCGAGCGGCAGCTCGTAGGCGCCGGGCACGACGGTCACGTCGATGGCGTCGTCGGCGACGCCCGCAGCCGTGAGCGCGCCGACCGCGCCGTGGAGGAGCGCGTCGGTCACCGCCTGGTTGAAGCGGGCAACCACGATCCCGATCCGGAGCCCGTGGCCCTTGGGCTCGGCGTGGAACGTTCGGGGCACCGCTCGACCGTCAGCCGCGCGGCGCCAGGCCGGAGAGGAGGTGGCCGAGCTTCGCCTGCTTGGTGCGCAGGTACTCGATGTTGCCGGCGTGCGGCGCCACCTCGAGCGGCGTCCGCGCGACCACCGTCGCGCCGTACGCCTCGAGACCCGCGATCTTCTGCGGGTTGTTGGTGAGCAGGCGCACGCGCTCGACGCCGAGGTCGCGCAGGATCTGTGCACCGATGCCATAGTCGCGCAGGTCCTCGCGGAAGCCGAGCTCGAGGTTCGCTTCGACCGTGTCGCGACCGCGGTCCTGCAGGGCGTAGGCGCGGATCTTGTTCGCGAGGCCGATGCCGCGTCCCTCCTGATGGAGGTACACGAGCACGCCGCGCCCTTCGGCGACGATGAGGTCGATCGCCTGCTGGAGCTGGTCGCCGCAATCGCAGCGCTCGGAGCCGAACACGTCGCCGGTGAGACACTCCGAGTGCAGGCGGACCAGCACATCGTCGCCGTCGCGCACGTCGCCCAGGACGAGCGCCATGTGCTGGTGCTGATCGATGCTGTTGTCGTAGACGATGGCGCGGAACGTCGGTCCGTCACCCATGGGCAGCATCGCCTCGGCGACGCGGCGCACGAGCGTGTCGGAGCGCAAGCGCATCTGGATCACGTCGGTCACCGTGACGAGCGGCAGCTCCTGCTCGCGCGCGAGCGCCGCCAGCTCGGCCTCGCCCGCGAGGTCGCCGTCGCGCCCGAGCACCTCGCACAGGACGGCCTCGACCCCGGCGCCGGCGAGGCGCGTGAGATCGCTCGCGGCCTCGGCGGTGGCCGCACGCACCAGCGAGCCGCCCGCGGTGAGCTGGATCGGCGTCACGTGCCCCGGCATGACGAGCTCGGCCGGGGTCGCGTCGCGCGCCACGGCGGCGAGGATCGTCGTGGCGCGATCGGCGGCGCTGATGCCGGTCGACACGCCCCGCCGCGCCTCGATCGACGCGCCGTAGCGCACCGGCCCGTGGCTGAGCTCCGACGTCATCAGGGGGATCCCGAGCTGGCGCATCCGCTCGCGTGCCATCGTGAGACAGACGAGCCCGCGCCCGTGCGTCGCCATGAAGTTGATGGCGGACGGCGTCACGCGAGCCGCCGCGCACACGAGCGACGCCTGCGCCGGATCGGTCGCGTCGTCGACGATCAGCACGACACCACCGGTGCGCAACCGCTCGAGCGTCGCTCGGCTGCGATCCGCCGCGGTCATCGGCGCGAGCCTACCGCGGTGGCCACGAGGAGGCAAAGGGTCGCCGCCCGTTCCGGCCGGCCACCGAGGCCGTGAGCACGAGGTCGCCGCCGAGGCGCGCCACGCGGGCGTCGACCAGGCGCACGGCATCGCGCGCCCGATCGATGCCGAGCCCGGCGACGGCCGGCACCGCGTCGCCCCCGAGCAGCGCCGGCGCCAGGAACCACACGACGCGATCGACGACGCCGGCGCGTAGCGCATCGCGCGCGACGACCGCGCCGCCCTCGACCAGCACCGAGGTGATCCCGCGCGCGCCGAGCGCCCCCACGACGTCACCGAACGCCATCCGCCCCCGCCGCGCGGGGATGAGGATCACCTGGGCCGCTCGCCGTCGCAGGCGCTCGACGCGCGACGGGCTCGCGCCGCGCGGCGCCACGATCCACGTGGGCGCGCCGCCGCGAGCGAGCACCTGGGCCTTCGCCGGCAACGACACCCCCGCGCCGCACAGGACGACCCGGATCGGGTCGCGCCCGCCGGCGATGCGACACGTGAGGCGGGGGTCGTCGGCGCGCACCGTCCCCGCGCCGACCACGACCGCGTCGTGCACGTCGCGCAGGACGTGGGCCCGGCGTCGCGCGGCGGGTCCCGTGATCCAGCGCGCGTCGCCCGAGCGCGCGGCGATGCGCCCGTCGAGCGAGGTCGCGAGCTTCAGCGTCACGAGCGGACGACCGCGCAGGAGGCGCGACCGGTACCCGGCGGTGAGCGCATCCGCCTCGTCCCTCCCGATCCCGACGGTGACGCGCACGCCGGCCGCGCGCAGGCGGCGGATGCTGCGGCCCCGAACCCGCGGGTTGGGATCGACGGCCGCGATGACGACGCGTCGCAGGCCGAGCGGCAGCAGCGCATCGACGCACGGCGGCGTCCGTCCGACGTGCGCGCACGGCTCGAGCGTGACGTAGAGATCGGCACCGCGGGCGCGAGCGCCGGCGCGACGGAGCGCGGCGATCTCGGCGTGCGGGCCGCCCGCCGGCGCCGTCCAGCCCTCGCCCACGACGCGCCCGCGCTTCACGAACACCGCGCCGACCGGGGGGTTGGGAAACGTCCGTCCGAGCGCGCGCCCTGCGAGCGCGACCGCGCGCGCCATCCAGCGCGCGTCGGTGTCGCGCGACCTCGTCCGCGGGCTCACGCGCGCGACCGCGAGCGCCGCTGCGTGGTCGGCGACGTTCGCCCCGCTTTGGGTCGCCGCGCGCCGGCGCTGCGGGCTGCGATCAGCTCTTCGAGCTCGTGCATGAACTCGTGCACGTCGCGGAACTCGCGATAGACCGACGCGAAGCGCACGTAGGCGACGGCGTCGAGGTCGTGCAGGGCGGCCATCACCGCCTCGCCGATCTGCCGGCTCGTGACCTCGCTCTCGCCGCGCTCGAGCGTCTGGCGTTCGATCTGGCTCGCGACCTCCTCGATCGTGTCGACCGAGACCGGCCGCTTCTCGCAGGCCCGCCGGAGGCCCGAGACGATGCGCCCGCGGTCGAACGGCTGCCGGCGGCCGTCCTTCTTCACCACCATCGGGAGCGCGACCTCGACGCGCTCGTAGGTCGTGAAGCGATGCCCACAGCCGTCGCAGTGCCGCCGGCGACGGATCATGTCGCCTTCCTTCCCCAGGCGCGAGTCGATCACGCGGCTGTCCGGAGCCCGGCACATCGGGCACTGCATGGCGCGTCAGGCGAGGCGGCGGCGGTAGATCGGGAAGCGGTTGCAGAGGTCGCGCACCTCGGCGGCGATGGCGGCGAGCTTCCCGTCGTCCCCGACCACGCCGAAGGCACGCACCATGAGGTCGGCGATGACGTCCATCTCCGCCTCCTTCATGCCGCGCGTGGTCACCGCCGGCGTCCCGATGCGCACGCCGCTGGTGACGAACGGCGAACGGGGGTCGAACGGCACGGTGTTCTTGTTGACCGTCATGTGCGCCTTGTCGAGCGACTCCTGGACGAGCTTGCCGGTGAGCTCGGTGCCGCGCAGGTCGATCAGCATGAGGTGGTTGTCGGTCCCGCCGGAGCACAGGCGCAGGCCGCGCTTCATGAGCCCCTCGGCGAGGGCCTTGGCGTTCTTCACGATCTGGCGCTGGTAGGCCGCGAACTCCGGGCGCAGGGCCTCGCCGAAGGCGACCGCCTTGGCGGCGATCACGTGCATGAGCGGCCCACCCTGGTTGCCGGGGAAGACCGACGCGTTGACGGCCTTCATCTTCGCCTCGCTCCCCATGATCATGCCGCCGCGCGGGCCGCGCAGCGTCTTGTGGGTCGTGGTGGTCGTGAACTCGCAGTGGGGGATGGGCGACGGATGGAGGCCGGCCGCCACCAACCCCGCGAAGTGGGCGACGTCCGCCATGATCTGCGCGCCGACCTCGTCGGCGATCTTGCGGAAGGCGGCGAAGTCGAGCTGGCGCGGATAGGCCGAGTACCCGACGACGATCATCTTCGGCCGCTCGGTGCGCGCGAGGTGGGCGACCTGCTCCATGTCGATGCGGCCGTCGGACTCGCGCACGCCGTACGGCACGACCTTGAAGAACTTACCCGAGAAGTTGGCCGGGTTGCCGTGCGTCAAGTGCCCGCCGTGCTGCAGGTTCATGGCGAGGATCGTGTCGCCCGGCTGGAGCTGGGAGAAGTACACGGCCATGTTCGCCTGCGAGCCCGAGTGGGGCTGGACGTTCACGGCCTCGCAGGCAAAGAGCTGCTTCGCGCGATCCTGCGCGAGGACCTCGACGTCGTCGACGAACTCGCATCCGCCGTAGTAGCGCTTGCCGGGATAGCCCTCGGCGTACTTGTTCGTGAGCACCGAGCCCTGGGCTTCGAGCACGGCCTCGCTCACGTAGTTCTCGGACGCGATCAGCTCGAGGCCGTACTCCTGCCGCTCGGTTTCCTTGCGGATCGCGTCGAAGACGGCCGGGTCGGCGGCGGCGAGCGGTGAGGTCACTTGTGGCTCTCGATGTAGTTCACGACGTCCTGGACGGTGCGGATCTTCTCCGCCTCCTCGTCCGAGATCTCCATGTCGTACTCTTCCTCGAGCGCCATCACCAGCTCGACGATGTCGAGCGAGTCGGCGCCCAGGTCTTCGATGAACGACGCCTGCGGGGTCACCTGATCTTCGCTCACTCCGAGCTGCTCACAGATGATCTCCTTGACCCGCTGCTCCACGCTGGTTGCCATCCCGTTCCTCCTTCACATGTACAAGCCGCCGTTCACGTCCAGGACGTGCCCGGTCACGTATCCCGCCTCCGGCGAGGCGAGGAAAGCCACCGCCGCCGCCACGTCGTCTACCGCCCCCAGCCGGCCGGCCGGGATCAGGGTCGTGTAGGCTGCGCGCTGTGGGTCCGTCAACGCCGCCGTCATGTCGGTCTCGATGAAGCCGGGGGAGACTGCGTTGACGGTGATGCCGCGGGAGCCGACCTCGCGCGCCACCGAGCGCGTGAACCCGACGACCCCGGCCTTGGCGGCCGCATAGGCCGCCTGCCCCGCGTTGCCCATCTCGGCGACGACGGACGTGAGGTTGACGATGCGCCCGTAACGCGCCCGGACCATGCCGCGCAGGGCCGCCTTCGTGCACAAGAACACCCCCGTGAGGTTCGTATCGAGCACGCGGCGCCAGTCGGCCTCCTTGCAGCGCAGGACGAGCCCGTCGCCGGTGACTCCCGCATTGTTGACCAGCACGTTGAGGCGCCCGAAGCGCTGGACGACGGCGTCGACGCCTGCCGCGACCGCATCGGCCTGCGTCACGTCGAAGCCGAAGGCCGCCGCCGTACCGCCCGCGGCCTCGATCGCGCGAACGGCGTCCGCGGCGGCGGCCTCCTGCGCGACGTACGTGAGCGCGACCGCCGCACCGTCGCGCGCGAGGCGCGCCGCGATCGCCCGCCCGATGCCGCGCGAGCCGCCGGTCACGAGCGCCACCTGGCCCGCGAGCGGCGTGCTCACGCGAGCGCCTCCTTGGCCATCGCGAGGCCTTCGAGGTCGCCGGCCGGAATGCCGCGCATGTCGGGCACGATGCGCTTCATGAGCCCCGAGAGGGTTCGCCCGGGCCCCACCTCGAGCGCGATCGGCGCCCCGTAGCTGGCGAGGGTTCGCGCCGTCTCCTCCCAGCGCACCGGCGCGGTCACCTGGCGCTCGAGCAGCTCCGGAAGCTCCGCCGCCGAGGTCACCGCGCGCGCGTCGACGCTCGACACGACCGGCATCTCGGGCTCCGTGAACCGGCAGCGCGCGAGCACCGGACGGAGCCCCTCGCCCGCGGGACGCATGAGCGCGCAGTGGAACGGCGCGCTCACGGCGAGCCGCTGCGCGCGCGCCTTGCGCGTCGCGGCCAGCGCCACCATGCGCTCCACCGCCGCCGCGTGGCCGGCGACCACGATCTGTCCCCCGCCGTTCAGGTTCGCCGGCGCGAGGACCTCGCCCTCGGCCGCCTCGGCGCAGAGCTCCTCGACGACCGGGAGCGCGAGCCCCATGACGGCGGCCATCGCGCCGACGCCGACCGGTACCGCCTCCTGCATGAGACGGCCGCGCGCGCGGACCCCCTCGGCCGCGTCGCCGAGCTGGAGCGCGCCGGCGGCGACGAGGGCGCTCCACTCCCCGAGGCTGTGGCCGGCGACCGCGACCGGCCGCACGCCGGTCGTCTCGCCGAGGACCCGCCACGCGGCGATGCTCACCGCGAGGATCGCCGGCTGCGCATGCTCGGTGAGCGCCAGCGTCTCGGCCGGCCCCTCGAAGCACAGCCGCGAGAGCACGAAGCCGAGGCGCTCGTCCACCTCGTCGAACACCGACCGCGCGCAGGCAAAGCCCTCCGCGAGATCGCGGCCCATCCCTACCCGCTGTGCTCCCTGGCCAGGGAATACGCAGACCGCGGGCACGCCCAGGGTCAGGCTTCCTTCGCAGCGATCACTTGGCGGCCGCGATACGTCCCGCAGTGGGCGCAGGCGCGATGCCGCAGGGTGCGTTCGCCGCATTGCGAGCACGTGATCACGTGCGGCGCCACGAGCGCATCGTGTGCGCGCCGCTTGTCCCGCTTCGTCGACGACGTTCGGCGCTTGGGGAGACCCATTTACCTTCCTCCTCGTACGTCGGTGACCTTCAGATTCGCGAGCGCCGCGAGCCCGCCGATGCGGGGGCTCGTCTCCGTCGCGCAGGTGCACGGACGCAGGTTGTGATTGACACCACAGTGCGGGCAGAGCCCGCGACAGTCTTCCCGGCAGAGCGGGATCGTCGGCAGCGCGAGAATCGCATGCTCGACGACGAGCCCGGTCACGTCGATCTCCTCGCCGTCGTAGAAGCCGAGGCCGAGATCGTCGTCGCCCTCACCCTCCCCGGCGCTGGCGCGAGGCGCGAGCACGACCCGCAGCGGTGCATCGAACGGCAGCCGGTACGCTTCGAGACAGCGACCGCACGTGCCCTCGGCCTCGCCGCGCAGCCGCCCTTCGAACACGACGTCGAGCCCCGCGCGATAGTGACGGAGGTCGGCGCCGAGGCCGGCGGGAAACCGGAAGTCGTCGGTACCGCCGCCCTCGTGCAGGCGCGCGTTCAGCGACTCGGCGTCCTCCCGGTACACGAGCGGCGTCGACACGGCCGTGATCTTGTCGAGAGCGATCTTCATGGCGGGGTCGGGAAGAAAGCGGGAGTATAACTACGGGGATGGGCGGGGCAAACCCGCCTCGGCCCTCATTCGTCGTCGATGCCGGCCTTGCGCTCGAGGCGGCGGACGCGGCGGAGCAGCTCGGCCAGACGCGTCAGCGCCGTCATGCCGCGACGCCACTGCCGGATCTCGATCGCGGGAATGCCGCCGTACGTGCCACCCGCGCCGAGGTCGCCGTGGATGCCCGACTTGGCCGCGACCTTCGCACCGTCGCCGATCGTGAGATGCCCTGCCGATCCGACCTGGCCGCCGAGCATGACGCCGGTCCCGAGCGTCGTCCCTCCGGCCAGGCCCGTCTGCGCAGCCAGCAGGCAGTACGGGCCTATCTGACAGCCGTGCGCGACCATGACGAGGTTGTCGATCTTGGTGCCGCGGCCGATCGTGGTCGCACCCAGCGCGGCCCGATCGATCGTGGCGTTGGCGCCGATCTCGACGTCGTCCTCGATCACGACCGTTCCCACCTGCGGGATCTTGCGGATGCCGTCGGGTGCCGGGACGTAGCCGAAGCCGTCGCTCCCGACGACGGCGCCCGCGTGGATCGTGACGCCGGAGCCGATGCGCACGTCCTCGCGCACGACGACGCGCGCGAAGGCAGTGAAGCGGCGGCCCGCCTGCACGCGCGGGTAGAGGACCACGCCGGCGTGCAGCACGGCGTCGTCGCCGAGCACGACGCCGTCGCCGACGATCGCGTGCGGTCCGATCGACGCGTTCGCGCCGAGGCGAGCGCTCGGCGCGACGACGGCCGTCGGATGGATGCCAGGCGCCGGCCGCTCGGCGGGATGGAAGAGCTCCACGACCTCGGCGAACGCGAGCTGCGGATTCGGCACGCGCACCGATGGGACGCCGGGCCGCGGGGCATCGGGTGGCAGGAGCACCGCCGCGGCCGTCGTCGAGCGCAGGAGCGGCGCGTGCTTCGGGTCGGCGAGGAACGTGAGCGTCCCCGGGCGGGGCTCCTCGATCGACGAGACGCCGCGCACCTCGACGTCGCCGTCACCGTCGAGCGTACCGCCGACGCGCGCCGCGATGTCGGCGAGCCGCATGCGCGGACGTTTAGCCCACCCCCTCCGAGGCGTCCAACTCCGCGCCCGCGCTCGCCTTGCTCCGGGGCGCATGCTAACGAACCGCGTCATGCCGCAGCCCGACTTCGCCAAGCGTGGCGGCCTCGTGACGGCGATCGCGCAGGATGCCACGAACGGCGAGATCCTCATGGTCGCCTACATGAACGAGCAGGCGTGGCGGCATACGCTCGAGACCGGCCGGGCGACCTACTGGAGCACGTCGCGGAACGCCCTGTGGGTGAAGGGCGAGAGCTCCGGCCACGTGCAGCACGTGAAGGAGATCTACGTCGACTGCGACGCCGACTGCGTGCTCTTGAAGGTGGAGCAGACGAGCGCCGCCTGCCACGAGGGATATCGGAACTGCTTCTTCCGTCGCGTCGAGAACGGCGAGTGGCGGGTCGTCGCCGAGCGGATCGCGGAGCCGAACCGTGGCTGAGCGCATCCTCCAGCTCGGCGTCCCGAAGGGCAGCCTCCAGGACGCGACGGTCGAGCTCTTCCGCCGCTCGGGGTGGAAGATCAGCGTCGACGAGCGCAGCTACTTCCCGCGCGTCGACGATCCGGCGCTGCGCTGCCTGCTCGTGCGCGCGCAGGAGATGGCACGCTACGTCGAGGGCGGCACGCTCGACGCCGGCATCACCGGACGCGACTGGGTGCTCGAGTACGACGCGCAGGTCGAGGTCGCGCAGGAGCTGGTCTACTCCAAGACGAGCCTCCGCCCGACGCGCTGGGTGCTGGTCGTGGCCGGCGATTCGCCGGTGAAGAAACCCGAGGATCTGCGCGGCAAGCGGATCGCCACCGAGCTCGTCGGCTACACGAAGCGCTGGTTCGCCCAGCGCAACATCGACGTGCACATCGAGTTCTCGTGGGGCGCGACGGAGGCGAAGGTGGCCGAGGGGCTCGTCGACGCCATCGTCGAGGTGACGGAGACCGGCTCGACGATCCGCGCCCACGGCCTGCGCATCGTCGCCGAGCTCTTCGAGTCGGTGCCGCAGTTGATCGCGAACAAGAGCGCGTGGAAGACGGCGTGGAAGCGGGAGAAGATCGAGCAGATCGGCCTCCTCCTGCAGGGCGCCCTGCGCGCCGAGGCCCAGGTCGGCCTCAAGATGAACGTGCCGACCGCGAAGCTGCAGACGGTGATCGCGCTCCTACCGGCGATCACGTCGCCGACGGTCTCGAACCTCTATGGAACGGACTGGTGCGCGGTCGAGAGCGTGATCGCCGAGGCGACGGTCCGCGATTTGATCCCCCAGCTCCTGCGCGCCGGGGCCGTCGGCATCATCGAGTACCCGCTCAACAAGATCGTCGGCTGACGTCCGCGGGGCGCTACGCGGCGTCGGAGTCGCCGGCGTCGGGGGCAGCGTCGTATCCGAGGGAGGCGAGGAACGCCTCCTTCTCCTTGCCGGGCATGATGTAGATGCCCTCCCAGCCGCAGACCTCCTCGCACAGCTTGCAGCCGACGCAGGTCTTCTCGTCGACCTCGACGCGCCCGAGGTAGTTCGCCTGGTTGCCGGGCGACGGGTAGATGCAGTCGAACGGACACACGTCGACGCAGACGCCGCAGCCGTTGCAATTGTCCGGGTGGACGATCGCGATCGGCCGCTCCTGGCGCTTCAGGACCTTGGTGACGTTGCCGTAGGTGTCGAGGATCGCCTCGTCGGGGCAAATGACACCGCAGGCCCCGCAGTCGATGCACAGGGTGTGCTCGATCAGGAACGCCTTCTTGGGCTCGCCGCTGATGGCACGCGTCGGGCACCGCTTCTCGCAGGCGGTGCACCCGGTGCAGTTCTCGGCGACGATCGTGAAGGGCATGGGGGAAACCGTACCAGAGGGGTGCGGGTGCGACAAACCCCGTGGGTCTAGCGCTGCATCTCCTTCAGGATCTCGTCCTCACGCCCCTGCTCGATCAGGCGGTCGTTGCGGAGCGCCTGCTTGAAGCCGAGCCAGGTGAAGAACAGCACGAGCACCATCATGAAGACGATCGGAATGTTGTCCGGCTTCACGAGGATGTCGACGAACTGCCAGAAGGCCTCCATGACCGATGCGTACCGAAGGCCCACCGGGCTGTCAACGCCGCACGGTCATTGCTTGCACCGGCCGCACCCTTCGCGCTAAGAGCCTTCCGCTTTAGGTGTCGGGCTTTTCGAACATGCAGCCCGCTTCGATGTCGCGAACGCGCGGAGCGGCGAGGAAAGTAGGCGGATCCGAGCCATGATGGGTTGGTTGCCTCCGGGCGTCTCGACGTACTCGGGACAGATCGACTGGCTGTTCTACCTCATCTACTACATCACCACGTTCACGTTCTTCGCGGTCCAGATCACGCTGCTCTGGTTCGCGTTCAAGTATCGCTACAACCCGAACCGGCGCGCGACCTATACCCACGGCAACACGACGCTCGAGATCGTCTGGACGGTCATCCCGGCGCTCATGCTCGCGGCCCTCGCCATCATGAGCCGGACGACCTGGGCCGACATCAAGTGGCGCATGCCGCCGAGCGACTACACGATCTGGGTGACCGCGAAGCAGTTCAACTGGGAGATCACGTACCCCGGTCCGGACGGGAAGCTCGGAACCGAGGACGACGTCTCCATGGACAACGACTTCCACGTGCCGGTCAACAAGACCGTGCGCATCACGCTGCGATCGAAGGACGTGATCCACAGCTTCTTCGTCCCGGTGTTCCGCCTGAAGCAGGACGCGGTTCCCGGCCGCGAGATTCCGGTGTGGTTCAAGGCGACGGCGGCGGGGAAGTACGAGGTCCCGTGCGCCGAGCTCTGCGGGTTCGGTCACTCGGGCATGCAGGGCTCAGTCTACGTCGACGAGCAGACCGCGTACGACGCCTGGGCCAAGGAGCGGGGCGTCGGCGCCGCGGTCAGCACCCCAGCCTACAATTGATCACACCGAAGGGATTGAGGAGTCGGGTATGAGCAAGCCCATGGTTCACGCGGAAGCCCACCAGCACGTGGAACACCACGAGGCGGGCTTCTGGTCGACGTACGTCTTCTCGCGCGATCACAAGGTGATCGGAAAGCAGTTCCTGGGCATGGGACTCTCGATGCTGGTCCTGGGTGGCATCCTGGCGCTGCTCGTGCGCTGGGAGCTCGCCTGGCCCGAGACGGCGGTCCCCGGCATGAAGTGGGTCCCCGAGCCGCTCATGTTCGACGGCGTGATCCCGCCCGACACCTACAACGCGTTCTTCACCATGCACGCGACGATCATGATCTTCTTCGCGGTCATGCCGATCCTGGTCGGGTGCTTCGGGAACTTCCTCATCCCGCTCATGATCGGGGCGCGCGACATGGCGTTCCCGTTCCTCAACATGCTCTCGTTCTGGACTTCCGTCCCCGCCGGCATCCTCATGCTGGCGAGCTTCGCCGTGACCGGCGGTGCCGCCTCCGCGGGCTGGACGTCATATCCGCCGCTGTCCGCGAACCCCGCCTACAGCGGCGTCGACATGGGCCAGAACCTCTGGTGCATCAGCCTCATCATCCTCGGCGCCTCGTCGCTCATGGGCTCGGTCAACTACATCACCACGATCATCAACATGCGCGCCCCCGGCATGACCTGGTTCCGGATGCCGCTCGTCATCTGGTCGCTCTTCATCACCGCGATCCTCTTGCTGCTCGCCCTGCCCGTCCTCACGGCCGCGCTCGGCATGCTGCTCTTCGACCGGATGGCCGGCACCCACTTCTTCAACCCCGCCCTCGGCGGCGAGCCGCTCCTGTGGCAGCACCTCTTCTGGTTCTTCGGCCACCCCGAGGTCTACATCCTGATCCTTCCCGCCATGGGCATCTCGTCCGACATCCTGTCGGTGTTCTCGCGCAAGCCCATCTTCGGCTACCACGCCATGGCGTTCTCGATGATCGCGATCGCGTTCCTGTCGTGGATCGTGTGGGGCCACCACATGTTCCAGAGCGGCATGAACCCGATGCTCGGGATGAGCTTCATGATGACGACCATGGTCATCGGCGTCCCCTCGGCCATCAAGACGTTCAACTGGCTCGGCACGATCTGGGGCGGCAACCTCCAGTTCCGGACGCCGATGCTGTTCGCGCTCGGTTTCGTGTCGATGTTCGTGATCGGCGGCCTCTCGGGCATCTTCATGGCGTCGACGCCCGTCGACATCTTCATCCACGACACGTACTACATCGTCGCGCACATCCACTACGTCGTCTTCGGCGGGAGCATCTTCGGCATCTTCGCGGGGATCTACTACTGGTTCCCGAAGATGTTCGGCCGCATGCTGAACGAGGGGCTCGGCAAGGTGCACTTCTGGCTGACGCTCATCTTCTTCAACATGACGTTCTTCCCCATGCACATCCTCGGCGTCGGCGGCCACATGCGGCGCATCTACAACCCGACGCAGTACGACTTCCTGAAGCCGCTGCAGCCGATCAACGTGTTCATCACCATCGGCGCGATCTGCCTCGGGATCTCGCAGCTCATCTTCTTCGCGAACGTCTTCTGGACGCTCATCGCGGGGCCGAAGGCCGAGAAGAACCCGTGGAAGGCGAACACGCTCGAGTGGGAGGCTCCGACGCCGCCCCCGCACGGCAACTTCCCCGGACCGCTGCCGACCGTCTATCGCGGGCCGTACGAGTATTCCTCGCCGCTGGTCGAGGAGGACTACCTGCCGCAGGCGCGGCGGCTCGATCCGCAGGTGGCCGGCTCGGCACACTGAACGATGGCGGAGGCCTCGAGCATCGGGCGGCATCGTTTCGCGGTCGCGACCGCGGCGGCGACGTACGTCCTCTTGTTCATCGGCGGCCTCGTCACGAGCACCGGCTCCGGCCTCGCGGTGCCCGACTGGCCGCTGTCGTTCGGCCAGGTGTTCCCGGCCATGGTGGGCGGCGTCCTCTTCGAGCACGGACATCGTCTGGCGGCGTCGACGGTCGGCCTCCTCACCGTGATCCTCACCGTCTGGACGGTGATGCGCGAGACGCGCCCGGGCGTGCGCCTGCTGGCGATGCTGATGATGCTCGCCGTCATCCTCCAGGGCGTGCTCGGTGGCGTCACCGTCCTCTACAAGCTGCCGCTAGCCGTCTCGGTCACGCACGCGTGCCTGGCGCAGATCTTCTTCTGCCTCTCGGTGACGATGGCCGTGGTGACGGCCCCGGCGTGGGGTGCGCCCCGCCGTCGCCCGCTCGAGCTCGGCGCGCCGCTGCCCGCGCTCGCGGCGTGCACGACGGCCGCCATCTTCGTGCAGCTGGTCCTGGGCGCGCTCGTCCGCCACTCCGGCGCCGGGCTCGCGATTCCGGACTTCCCGCTCGCGTTCGGGCGACTCGTGCCGCCCTTCGACACCTCGCTCATCGCGATCCACTTCGCGCATCGGGTGGGCGCCGCGGTGGTGTCCGCGCTCGTGATCACCCTGGCGATCGCGGCCGTTCGGCATCGTCCCGCGGACGACCGCCTCGTTCGCCTCGCCGTGCTCTCGCTCGGGCTGCTCGCCGCGCAGGTGACGCTCGGCGCGCTCATCGTCTGGACGCGTCGCGCGGTCGTGCCGACCACCACCCATCTCGTGATCGGTGCCGGCCTCCTCGCGACGTGCCTCGTCGTGACGCTGCGGGCAGGCCGCTCGGCGGTCGCGACATCCATGGCGCCGGGTCTCCGGCACGCGGTGCCCGCATGACGCCGTCCGCGCCGATCACCGCGCAGGGCATGGTCGTCCGGCAACGTCTGTCGGACTACCTCGCGCTCACCAAGCCGCGCGTCGTGCTGATGGTCCTCATCACGACCCTGGTCGGCTACTACCTCGGCTCGACGAGCACGTTCGACACCGCACAGCTCCTGCACACGCTCGTCGGCACGGCACTCGCCGCCGGCGGTACCATGACGCTCAACCAGTTCATGGAGCGCCGTCGCGACGCCCGGATGCTGCGCACGCGCCACCGTCCGCTTCCCGACGGCCGCCTCGCGCCGGTGGAAGCCCTCGTCTTCGGCCTCGCCCTCGCGAGCACCGGCCTCGCCTACCTGTTCGCGTTCGTGGGCCCGCTCGCGGGCGCGCTCACGGCGACGATCGCCGTCACCTACCTGCTCGTCTACACGCCGCTGAAGCCGGTGACGTCGCTCTGCTCCCTGGTCGGCGCCATTCCGGGCGCGCTGCCGCCCGTCGTCGGCTGGGCTGCCGCCCGTGGCGAGGTCGGCTTCGAGGCCTGGCTGCTCTTCACCATCATGTTCCTGTGGCAGGTGCCGCACACGCTGGCGATCGGGACGCTGTATCGCGACGACTATGCGCGCGCCGGCATCCGGGTGCTGCCGGTCGTCGACTGGAGTGGCGCCAGCACCGGTACGCACTCGGTCGTCAACTGTCTCGCCCTGCTGCCCGTGGCGCTCATGCCGACGCTCGTGGGCATGGCGGGCGCGGTCTACTTCGTCGCGGCGCTCGTCCTCTCCCTCGCCTTCCTGTGGGCGGCGTTCGCGCTCAAGCGCTCCGGTGCGCCCGCCGATGCGCGGCGACTGATGCTGACCTCGCTCGTCTACCTGCCGGTTCTCCTCGCCGTCATGGCGTTCGACAAGCTGCCGACGCTCCCATGAACACTGGAAGCCTCACGATGCCGCAGCGCCAGCCGGTCGAACGCGTGCCGCCCGTCGCGAGCACGCGGATCGCGATGATCGCCCTCGTCACGTCCGAGCTGATGCTGTTCGCGGGCCTCGTCGGCATGTACGTCGTCGTGCGGCTCTCGCACGCGGTCTGGCCGCCGGCCGATCAGCCGCGGCTTCCCCTGCTGGTGACGACCATCAATTCGCTCGTCCTGTTCGCGAGTGTCGTTCCGATGACCGCCGCGCTGCGTGCGATCCGACGCGACGACCGCCCGCGCGCGGCCGCCGCGCTCGGGGTCACCACGCTCCTCGGCATCGTCTTCCTCGCCGTCCAGGGTGGAGAGTGGACCCGCCTCGTTCACCACGGCCTCACGCTCGGCAGCTCCATCTACGGCGCCGCCTTCTACGTCCTCATCGGCTGCCACGCCGTGCACGTGCTCGGGGCCGTCGTGTGGCTCGTGGTCGTGACCCTGCTCGCGCGCCGCGGGCGCTTCCGTGCGGAGGCCTACGCCGGGCTCGAGATGTGCGCCATCTACTGGTTCTTCGTCGCGGGGCTGTGGGCGTTCCTGTTCCCGCTGGTGTATCTATACTGAGACCATGAGGACGCGCGCCATCATCGTGCTCGTGCTCGCTGCCCTCGCCGGATGGGCGCCCTACGCGCTCGCCCAGTGCGCCATGTGCGGGAACTCGTTCGGCCAGAACGACCCGACCGTCACCGCCTTCAACACGAGCGTGCTCTTCCTCATGGCCGCCCCGTATTCGATCTTCTTCGCCGGCGCCGCCTGCGTCGTGCTGCTCTATCGGCGCGCCATGGCTGGACGTCGCGCCACCATCATTCCGTTGTCGCGCCGGCGCACCGACGCGCCGGCCGACGGTCCCAAGGAGGTCACCCCGTGAGCACCGCCGTCGCAGAGCACCACCTGGTCGAACCGGCCGAGTCGCCGCTCACCCCGGAGAGCTGGGGCAAGCTCGGCATGTGGAACTTCCTGGCCGCCGACGCGATGAGCTTCGGCGGGCTGCTCGCCGCCTACGGCGCGCTCCGCTACGGCGATCCCCACTGGCCGCGCCCGTCGTCGATCCTCGGCATCCAGCTCACTGCCGCGATGACGTTCCTGCTCGTGTGCAGCAGCGTGACCATGGTCGAGGCGCTCGCCGGCTTCCGCGCCGGCAATCAGGCGAAGATCCGCAAATTCCTCGGCCTCACCATCCTGGGCGGCGTCCTCTTCCTGTCCTGCCAGGCCTACGAGTGGACGCATCTCATCGAGCACGGTCAGTCGATCCGGAAGGACAACTTCGGCGCGACGTTCTTCATCCTGACCGGCTTCCACGGCATGCACGTCTTCTCGGGCGTCGTCTACCTCTCGGTGATCCTCGCCCGCGCGCTCCTGGGGAAGTACACCGACCCGCACAACAACGAGATCGAGATCGCCGCGCTCTACTGGCACTTCGTCGACCTGATCTGGATTCTCGTGTTCACCTTCGTCTATCTGCTCTGACGAGCGATCGAGGAGATTCTCCGATGGCACACCACGATCCCGAAGCGCTCGCGCACGAAGAGCGCCGCTACCTGCAGATCTTCCTCATCCTCGGCATCCTCACGGTGGTCGAGATCGGCGTCATCTACATGCCGATCCCGCACTTCCTGATCGCGATGGCGCTCGTGATCTTCGCGGCGACCAAGGCCGCGCTCGTCGCGCTCTACTACATGCACCTCGCGAACGAGCGGAACACGCTCACCTGGATCGCGCTCACGCCCGCCATCCTCTGCGTCTTCCTCCTGCTCATGCTGACGCCCGACCTGGGCGCGCTGACGCGCATCCTGACCCACGCGGTGGTCGACGCGCCGGCGGCGGCGGAGCACTGACGGCGGCGATTCGCTCGCTTCGGCGGCGCCGGCTCGTCGCCCTCGCGGTCGCCCTCGCAGCCTGCGGGACGCCCGCGCTCCCGGTGCTCGGCACCGTCCCCGCGTTCCACATGACCGAGCGCGCGGGGACCCCGCTCACGCAGGACGATCTCCGCGGCAAGGTCTGGATCGCCGACTTCATCTTCACCCGCTGTCCGGACGTGTGTCCGCTGCTGACGTCGCGGATGCGCGATCTCCAGCAGACCCTCGCTGCGTCCGCCGCACCCGTGACGCTGGTCTCGTTCAGCGTCGATCCGGGGTACGACACACCGGAGGTCCTGCGCGGCTACGCCACGGCCCACCACGCGGGCCCCGGCTGGCAGTTCGCGACCGGGCCGCGCGACGACGTCTCGACGCTCCTGAAGGACGGCTTCCACGTCGCGTTCGCGGACGACGGGCCGCCGTCGGGGCCGATCACCCACAGCGATCGCTTCGTCCTGGTCGACGCCGACCTGCGAATCCGCGGCTACTACCACGGCTCCGATCCCGACGATCTGCGGCGTCTCGCCGACGACGCCACACGACTCGCCACCGGCCCCGGCCGCTGAGCGCCGCGTCCTGGCACCTGCTGTGCGGCGATACCGGTCGCGCTTCGCGCCGGCTGCCGATCGCGCCCAGAACCGCCCCGCCTGCGCGCTGGCACTACCGTTGACGGCCCCGCGGTGCGAGCGTAGTGGTCGACCCAGGCTCGATGACCGGCGCCCCGCCGGGGCGCCTGAAAGGAGTCGCCCGATGGCCACGCAGACCGGTGCGCTCGATCCCGTCACGATCGAAGTCCGGGACCGGGAGTTCGTCACCGCCTACTCCGAAGGCATTCGCGCGGGCCTGATCGGCGCCGCGACGATCGCCCTCTGGTTCGCCCTCCTCGACGGCTTGAGCGGCCGCTGGCTCTACACGCCGACGGTGCTCGGGATGGCCATCTTCCGCGGCGGCGCGGGGCTCGAGAATCCCGCGACGCTCGCGCCGTCGCTGGAGGTCGTCCTCAGCTTCACCTGGATCCACATGCTGGTGTTCCTGTGCGTCGGCATGGTGGCCGCGCGCCTGCTGCTCCTCGCCGAGCACAACTCGCACGCCGGCTTCGGTATCCTCCTCCTCTTCTTCGTCTTCGAGTTCGGCTTCGTCGGCGCCTGCATGCTGTTCGCCGAGCCCGTCCTCCAGGCCGTCGCCTGGCCCGCCATCGTGGTCGGCAACCTGCTCGCGGCGGGCGCGATGGCCATGACGTTCTGGCGCGGGCATCGTCACCTGGCGATCCAGCCGTAGTGTCTTCGCTTGGCCGCGGGCGTGGAGCGCGGGGCGGGCGGCGAGGGCTCCGCTTAATTCGCCGCGCGGCGATCCCAGCCTGCCGAGCATCGCCACGACGGAGCGCCGGCGCGGCTCAAGGGCGCTCCGCCCTCGCCGCCCGCCCCGCGCACCGCCGGCCCGGCCGACGTCACGTTGGGCGTCGCCGCTGGCTCGCCCGCGTCACCGTTGAGGGAGAGCAGTCGTGGCGGGCGTCGTTTGTCGCGAGGTTGGGGGCGAGGCGGAGGCGCCTGCGAAGCGGCGCGACGAAGTGCAAGGGCCGTGACGACGCAATTGTCTTGTCGCGCGGCGGAGCCGAAGCCGAAGCCTCGCCCCCAGCCTCGCGGCACCGACGCTGCGCTGCTACGAAGACGTTCCTCAGAGCGTGGCGCTGCGCTCGGCCACCGCCGTCGCCGCCACGAAGGTGACGAGCCCGAACGCCGCGGTGATCGCGAGCGAGACGCCGAGCCCCGGCAGCTCCCCGAAGCCGGCGTCGCCGCCGAGGTACATGCACGAGCGCACCGCCGCGACGCCGTACGTCAGCGGGTCGAGCTGCATCAGCCAGCGCAGGATCGTCGGTGCGTTGGTGGCCGGGAAGAACGCGCCGGAGAGGAACCAGATCGGAAGCAGGATGAGGTTCATGATGGCGTGGAATCCCTGCGTCGATTCCATGCGCCACGCGATCAGGAGGCCGAGGTTCGTGAGCCCGAAGGCGACGAGGGCCATCGTGCCGGTCGTCGCGAGCACGCGGAGCGCCGTGAGCGGCATGCCGGCCAGCGGCGCGATCGCGAGGAAGAGGAGCCCCTGCACCACCGCCAGCGTCGTACCGCCCAGCGTCTGGCCGAGGACGATGCTGCGCCGGGGGACCGGCGCGACGAGTACGCCCTGCAGGAACCCCGATCGCCGGTCCTCGACGACGGCGATGGTCGCGAAGATGGCCGTGAAGAGGAGCACCAGCGCGATCGTCCCCGGAAAGAAGTACTCGAGGTAGCCCGTCCCCGCGGGTGTCCCGGGCGGGCGGAACGACGCCGAGAGCCCGCCGCCGAGGAGGATCCAGAACACGATCGGCTGCACGAGCGCCCCGACGACGCGGCTGCGCTGCCGCACGAAGCGCACGATCTCCCGCTGCCAGAGCGTCATCACCGCGAGCATTGCTACGCCTCCGCCTCGTCGGCGAACAGCCGGCGGCCGGTGAGCCGCACGAACACGTCCTCGAGCGTCGGCTTGCCGAACGTGATGCTGTGGACGTCGTCCGGAAAGGCGTTCACCAGATCGCGTACCAGCTCGTGGCCGTGCGCGTGCTCCAGGCGCAACGTGCCGTCGACGCGCACGCCCTCGAGGCCGAAGCGCGCCCGCACCTTGTCGCGGAGCGCGTCGACGTCGGTCGGCTGCACGACGACGACGTCGCCGCCGACGGCGGCCGTCAGCGCCGTCGGCGTGTCGAGGGCGACCAGCCGGCCCCGATCGATGACGCCGACCCGATCGCAGCGCTCGGCCTCCTCGAGGTAGTGCGTCGTGATCACGACGGTCATGCCGTCCTCGTCCCGCAGGCGGCGCAGGTACTGCAGCAGGTCGCGGCGCGCGCCCGGATCGAGGCCGGTGCTGGGCTCGTCGAGGAGCAGCACCGACGGGCGCGGCAGGAGCCCCTTCGCGAGCTCGCAGCGGCGGGCGAGACCGCCCGAGAGCCGATCCACCAGCTCACCGCGCCGCTCGGTCAGTCCAAAGCGATCGAGCAGCGTTTCGATGCGTTGTGCGAGGTCGTGGCCGCGCATGCCGTAGAGGTGACCCTGGTGGCGGAGGTTCTCCTCGACCGTGAGCTTGCCGTCGACGCTCGGGTGCTGGAAGACGACGCCGATGTGTCGGCGCACCTCCTGCGGATGGGTACGGACGTCGTGGCCGAGCACGCGCGCCGTGCCGTTGCTCGGCGGCAGGATCGTGGCGAGGATGCGGAAAAGCGTGCTCTTGCCCCCGCCGTTCGGCCCCAGGAGCGCGAACAGCTCGCCGCGCCGCACCTCGAAGCTGACGCCGGCGAGGGCCTCTCGCTCGCCGTAGCTGCGGCGAAGCCCCTCCACCTGGATGGCGGCGGTCGTCAGGGCGCCCGCCTGCTGCGCCGCTCCGCCGACTCGTCCGCCGCCGTCACGAAGTGGTCGATCCCCAGCCACAGGCTCCTGGAATAGCGAAAGAACACGACTGGGACCAGCACGGCGAGCGAGAACGCGACGGCGAGCTGCGCCCACACGGGGAGGCCGAACAGCACGTCGAGGAGAATGGCCCCGCCGAGGGACAGGACCGCCGTGAGCGCGTAGTTCACGTAGATGGCGCCGACGAAGTAGCCCTGCTCGCGCTCGAAGCGCAGCTCGCAGCGCGGGCACGCCTCGCGCATCGCGAACCACCCCGAGAAGATCTCGCCCTGCCCGCAGCGCGGGCAGCGAAGCAGGAGGGCGCGCCGGAGCGTCTCCGGGATCGACACCCGGGTCGGGAGATGACGCGTCGCCACCAGCGGACCGTACCAGGCACGGCGCGTGCGGTCGATCAGGCGCCGGCGACGAGCGCGACGGTCCGGCGCGCGTTCGTGTGCTGATCGTGCTGGCGCTCGACCAGCGCGCGCGCCGCCACCCCGAGACGGGCGCGCAGCGCGGCATCGCTCGCCAGCCGCGCGATCGCGTCGGCCAGCGCCGGTGGATCGTCGGGAGGAACGAGGAGTCCGGTCTCGCCGTCCCGCACGAGCTCCGGGATTCCGGAGACGGCGCAGCTGACGACCGGGCGGCCCGTGGCCATCGCCTCCATGAAGACGGTGGGGATCCCGTCCATGTCGCCGTGCCGATCGCGGCGGCACGGCAGCACGAAGGCGTGGCAGGCGCGCATCTGGCGCGCGATCTCCTCCTGCGGCACCGCCCCGCCGAAGCGCACCGCGGCGCCGAGCCCGAGGCGCTCGGCCTGCGCGACGAGCGCTCCTCGCAGCGGGCCGTCGCCGAAGACGGCCAGCTCGACGGCGACCCGCCGATCGCGCAGCAGCGCACAGGCCGACAGGAGCGTGTCGATGCCCTTCTTCTCGCACAGGCGCGCGACCGCCAGCAGGCGCAACGGCTCACGTTCGGGCGACGGCGGCTCGGCACGGAAGAGCTCCATCGGGATCCCCACGTACGCCACCTGCACCCGGTCGGCGGCATCGGGCGGCAGATGCGCGCGCATGAGGCGCGCTCCGTACTCGCTGACCGCGACGGCGCGCGCGGCGTGCCGGAGCTTCCAGCCGAGCGTCTCGTTCCGCTGCTGCGACGTCGTCGAGTAGATGTCGTAGGCGTGGGCCGTGAACGAGAACGGAATCCCCGCGACCTCGCCGGCGATCGCCGCGCAGTCCGCCATCTGGTTCGCGAAGTGGGCGTGGATGTGCTCGACGCCGAGGCGCGAGAGTCGCCACGCCGCCGAGAGCGCCTTCGGCGTCACGGCGAAGAGCTTCGCGTGGGCCCACGGGTTGAGGCCCGCCGCACGGTGCAGGCCGCCCAGCGTCCGCACGGTGCGCACGGGATGGATGAGCGCGACCCACAGCGCGAGGAGAAGGCTCACGGGGTCGACCAGGGCCGGCGGCAGGACGTGCGCGGGACGCAGCCGGGCGAACGTGGCGTGCGGGACCGCCTCCGCCGGACGGCTGTAGAGCGCCACGATCGTCAGCTCGTGTCCCGCGTCCTGCACTTCCACCATCTCGTTCACGACGAACGGTTGCGACGGCAGCGGCGGATACGCGGGGATCACGTAGGCGATGCGCACGTCGTCCGCCTCACGCCGCGCGCCGGACCGGCGCGCCCGCGCCGGCCGCCCGCAGCAGCTCGTCGTAGGCCGCGCTCGTGTCGCGCACCATGGCCTCGACCGTGAATCCGGCCTCGATCCGCCGCCGGGCGGCGACCGCCATCGCGCGCGCCCGCTCCGGATCCGCGAGCACGGCCGTCGTGGCGGAGGCCACGGCTTCGACGTCGCGCGCCGGCACGACGTAGCCGGTCTCGCCCGACGCGACCAGCTCGCGCGCGCCGCCCACGTCGGTCGCGACCGCCACGGCTCCCGTCGCCATCGCCTCGATCACGACGTTCGGGAGGCCCTCGTAGAGCGAGGTCAGCGTGCACACGTCGCAGCCCGCGAGCAGCGCCGGGACGTCGTGCCGGACGCCGGTGAAGCGCACGCGCTCGGCGATCCCGAGCCCGCGCGCCACGCCCTCGAGGTCGGCGCGCAGCCCCCCCTCGCCGACGACCAGGAAGTCGACGTCCGGGAAGCGCGCCGCGACGCGGGCGGCGGCGGCGAGGAACGTCGGATAGTCCTTCTGCGCCTCCAGCCGGCCCACCTGCACCACCAGCCGGCGCACCGGGTCGAAGCCGAGCGCCGCGCGGGCAACGCGCCGGTCGGGATCGAACGCGGGCAGCCGGCCGAGATCGATGCCGTTGTGGATCACCTGCATCTTGCGGCGCGGGAGCCGGCCGTGGTCCACCAGCTCGCCGACGATCGCCTGCGAGTTCACGAGGTAGCGATCGGTGACGACATCGAGCGCACGCTCGAAGACGATCTGCCAGGCCGGGCGCCGTACGACGTTTCGCTCGGCGGTGATGACGACCGGAATCCGGAGCCCGACCGATGCCAGGCGTCCGTATGCGTTGCCGGACCAGAGCACGGTATGCAGGATCTGCGGGGCGAACTCCGCGAGACCGCGTCGCAGCGTCAGGAGGCGCGAGAGATCCGCCGAGCGCACGTGGCGAAGCTCCCGCACGTCGACGCCGAGCTCGCGCAGCCGGGCCGCCCAGTATCCGCCGGTCGCGAGCGCGAACACGCGCGGCAGATAGCGGCGGCGATCGAGGCCGCGCACGAGCTCGTAGAGCTGGTACTCGGCGCCGCCCGTGCCGAGCTCGCCGATGACGTACGCGATGCGGACCGGGTCGCCCGCCACGCGCCTCAGCCCTGCTTCTCGAGCGCCCCCTTGAGCGCCCGCAGCGCCTGGAGGTCCGACGCCATGCGGACGAGGGTCTCGATCAGTCCCTGCGCCTGGTCGAGCGCCCACTGGATCTCCTGTGCGCTGACGGCGTCCAGGGCGCGCTTCAACTGCTCGTAGAGCCCCAGGAGATCGGGGACGTCGCGCACGCCGGCCTGCGAGAGCCGCCGGCCGAGCTCGCTGTAGTAGCGCCAGAGCTCGTCTGCTTCGCGGTGGATGTCGACGCTCATGTCCGTCCCCCCACGGCGCGCCGCGCGCGCTCTGCTAGGCGGCCGCTCCGGTGCCGAAGCGCTGAACGAAGTAGGTGCAGGTGCGGTGCATCCCCTCCGCGAAGTCGACCGTCGGCTTGTAGCCGAGCAGGCGCTCCGCCTTGGAGATGTCCGCGAGGGTGTGCTTCACGTCGCCCGCCCGCGCGGCGACGTGCTTGCGCTCGAGGGTGCGGCCGAGGAAGCGTCCGATCTCGTCGGCGATGTCGATGAGCGAGTGCCGGGTGTTGCACGCGATGTTGAACACCTCGCCCGAGACGCCCGCGGCGGGCGCCTGCATGGCGCGGAGGTTCCCCTGCACGACGTTGTCGATGTACGTGAAGTCGCGCGACTGGAGGCCGTCGCCGTGGACTTCGAGGGGCTCGCGCTTGAGCGCCTGCTCGAGGAAACGCGGGATCACCGCGGAGTAGATAGACTCCGGGTTCTGGCGCGGCCCGAAGACGTTGAAGTAGCGCAGGCTCACCGTCTCGAGGCCGTACAGCCGCGCGAAGGTGCGGCAGTAGTTCTCGGCCCCGAGCTTCGAGACGGCGTACGGCGAGATGGGATTGGTCGGCAGCGTCTCGACCTTCGGCAGCGCCGGGTCGTCGCCATAGACCGACGAGGACGACGCGTACACGACGCGCCCAACCTTCGCCTCGCGACACGCCATGAGGAGGTTCAGCGTGCCGGTGATGTTGACCTCGTTCGAGCTGGTGGGGTCGTCGACCGAGCGCGGCACCGAGCGCAACGCGGCCTCGTGGAAGACGCCGTCGACGCCTGCGACGGCGCGCCGGACCGCGACCGGGTCGCGCAGGTCGCCCTCGATCAGCTCGACGCGACCCGCGGCCTCGAGGTTCTCGCGGCGGCCGGTCACGAAGTTGTCGAACACACGGACGCGATCGCCTCGCTTCACGAGCGCTTCCGCGATGTTCGATCCGATGAAGCCCGCGCCGCCGGTGACGAGGTATACCTTTTCCTGGCTCACCCGCCGGACTCTATGCAAGGCCGACGTGAGCCGCAAGCTCAGACGGTTTGCCGAGGAGCATGGTGAGTGGCACGCTGCCGTCTCGTGCGCGCGCTCCGCTTCGCCGTCGCCCTGCTCCTGCTGTGCGCTTGGCGGGGAACGGCCGCGCCGCTCCGGGTACCGCTCGCGATCGCCGAGCCGGCCGGCGTCGCGCGCAAGGCCGAGCCGGTGACCGTCGGCGTGCCGCTGCCCGCGGGGCGCGTGCGCACGACCGCCGGCCTCTGGATCGCGGACCCGAGCGACCATCCGGCGCTCTCGCAGACGCACATCCTCGAGCGTTGGCCCGATGGATCGATACGCTGGCTCCTGCTGGACTTCCTCGCCAGTGCCGGCGCGGACGAGACCGTCACCTACACGCTGCGGGACGGTGGCGGGAAGGCCGCCGCCTTCCCCGACGCCGTGCGGACGGCCCGGACCGCGACCGACATCGTCCTCACGAGCGGGCCGCTCGAGCTCACCGTCCCGCGCGACGCGACCGCCACGCTTCGCTCGGCTCGCCTGAAGGGCCGTCCGGCGCTGGGCGAAGTGCCCGTCCCCGACCCGGCGGTCGCCGAGCAATCCCCCGGCGCTCTGCGTGACCTGCGTTCCGGCATCGAGACCGAGGGTCCGGTGCGCACGGAGGTCCTCCTGCAGGGCCGCTACCCGAGCGACCTCACCTTCGAGCTCCGCATCGCCGCCTTCGCGGGCCAACCGTGGGTCCGCGTGCAGCTCACGCTGACGAGCTTCTCGTCGCGCTCCTACAGCCGCATCACGTCGTTCCCGTTCACCGTTCGCGGGCGCTTTGCGAGCGGCGCCGTCGGCGTCGGCGGGGGCGCGCGGCGCTTCGAGGACCTGAAGGAGGCACACACGCTCGCACAGTGGGACGCGGGCGCGCCGGCGCTCGACGGCACCCCGCTCGCGCAGCAGGCCGACGGATGGCTGCGCGCCGCCGGCGACGGCGTGGCGGTGACGCTCGTCCGTCGCTACCTGCGCGAGGAGTGGCCGCAGGCGCTTCGTGTCGGCCCGGGAGAGCTGACGGTCGATCTCCTCGCCGGACACGGCGACGAGACGGTGGACCTCGGCATCGGCGCCGCCAAGACCTTCGACCTCTGGATCGCGATCGAGGATCCCGCGCACGCCGCCGACCCCGCCGCACTCGCAACCCGGCTGCAGCATCCGCTGGTCGCGCGGCCGGATGCCGCCTGGATCGTCGCGTCGCGCGCGCTCCCGAACGCGCTCGCCGCCGCCTCGCCGGGCGCCGCGAGTTTCTTCTCCCGCCTCCAGATCGGGATCGGTCGCTACCTCGCCCGCGGCCGCGCCGAGCGATGGGACGACGGGCCGCCCGTGCCGTGCGATCAGCGCACGAGCGAGCGCGAACGCGTCGGGACCTACGGCGCGCTCAACTGGGGCGACTGGAACTTTCCCGGCTATCGCGATCGGAGCGAGGGATGCGACGCCTGGGGCAACCTCGAATACGACCTGACCCAGGTCCTGGGCCTCGCCTGGGCGGGAACCGGAGCGCGCGAGGACTGGGACGCGTTCATCGCCGCCGGGCGCCACTATCGCGACGTCGACATCATCCACTTCGCGCCCGGCCACGAAGACGTGGTCGGCATCAACCACCCGCACAAGGTGAAGCACTTCGCCGTCGAATCGCCGAACACGATCGACCTCGGCCACACGTGGCTCGAAGGGCTCGTGACGCACTATCGGCTCACGGGCGAGGTGCGCTCGCTCGACGCCGCGCGCGGCATCGCGGACGTGCTCGTGCGGCGCCGCTACAAGGCCGGCAACCCGCGCCAGTTCGGCTGGCCCATGATCGCGCTCGCGGCCGCCTACGACGCCACGGGCGACGGGCGCTACCGCGATGCCGCGAAGAGCTATGCCGACACGGCGCTCGGCGCCCACCAGGCGACCCCGGCGGCCGGCGACTGGAAGATGGGCATCCTCGCCGACGGGCTCGCGGCGGTGCACGCGATCACGGGCGAGCCACGGATCCGCGACTGGCTCGTACGGTACGCCGACGCGCTGGTCGCCGAGGCGTCGCGCTTCGAAGATCCGCGCTACGCGCTGCCCCTCGGCTACCTCGCCGTGCTCACGAAGAACGCGTCCTATCGGCGGCTCGGGCTCGCCACGGTCGACCGGATGGAGATCGGCGACTGGGGCAAGACCCTCGCCATCTCGGGGCGGTGCGGATTCCGCATCCTGGGCCCGCTCGCGGTCGAGCCCGCGCCGGCGCCTACACCCGCCCGCGCCGCTCCTCCTCGGGGGTCGGCATCCGGACGGCGACCACGGTGACGGTGGCCAAGAGGGCCTGACCCGCGAACGGCGGGTTGAAGTCGGCGCGCACCGCCCCGCCGGCGATCTCGACGACGCGGAAGCGCAGCGGCTTTCCGTCCGGGCTCTTCAACCGGTACTCCTCGCCGACCACCAGCTCGAGGTCCGGCGGCAGGAGATCGCGCGGGATCGTCCGCACCAGCTCGTCGTGGCCGACGCCGTATGCCTCCTCGGGCGGGATGCGGAGCTCGCGCGTCTCGCCCGGCCGCATGCCGATGATGCGATCCTCGAGCGCCGCAAAGAGCTGCCCCGCGCCGACCATGATCGCGATCGGACCGCAGTGCCCCGTCGAGTCGAGCAGGCGCCCGTTCTCCAGGTGGACGGTGTACTCGACCGTCACCACGCGGTCGGGAGCGACGGTGAGGTCGTCGCTCACGCCGTCAACTCCCGGATGAGATCCGCGACGCGCTCGGGTGGCCCGCTCGACCCGCCCTTGGTCACGACGGCGAGTCCCGCGCGTGCGCCGCTCGCGACGTGGCCGCGCACGCACAGCGGCGCCGGTGCGGCGTCGACCGCGAGCCATCGAACACCCATCGCCACCAGCGTGCGGAAGGCGGTCTCGCCGCCGACGAGCACGAGCCCCGCCGGAAGCGCCGCGGCGAGCGCCATCTCCGCCGCCGCGGCGACCGGGAGCACGGCGCCGGGTTTCGCGCGCTCGTTGGGCGTCACGAGCGCGACGTTGCCGCCCGTCGCGATCGCGGCCGCAGCCGCCGTCGCCGCGCCGGACACGTCCGCGTCCTTGGCCACCACGATCACACGGAGCCAGGCCAGCGCCTCGGCACGCGCGAGCTGGACGCGCGCCACGGGGTGTGCGCTGCCGACGACCACGAGCACGCCACCCTTCCCGGGCGCGGGCGTGCGGTTGCCGGGCGCTGCGCCCTCCGCCGGCGCGCCGAGCACTCGACGAAGCGCGTGGGCGAGGCCGGTCGAACCCGCGAGCACGAGCGGCCGTGCGCGTGCCGCCAGCACCTGCAGCGTCCGTTCGAGATCCTGCTCGGTCTCGGCGTCGCACACGACGACCTGGGTGCCCTCGGCCCGCAGGCGGTCGACGGCCGCCGCCACCGCGCCCCGGCGCACGTGGGTCAACTCGAGGATGCCCGTGCGGCGGCGGCTCGTCACCTCGATCGCCGCGCCGACCCGCGCGTCGCGCACCGGGTTCTCGGGATCGGTCGCGAAGGCCGTCTGATCGACCGGCACGCCGTCGATGCGCTGGATTCCGCCGACCGTCGTCCGCCCAGTGTCGGGGATCGCCGGGAGCACGAACGCTTCGGCGGCGCCGACGGCTTCGATGGCGGCGTCGAGCTCGGCCCCGAGCGAGCCGCGCAGCCCCGTGTCGATCTTCTTGACGAGGATGCCCTTCCACGGCCGCGGCAGCGTCCGCAGCACGCTCGTCACGGCCTTGGCGGCGCGCGGTGCGGGCAGCGCGCGGCTCTGCGTGTTGCGAACGTGAAGCCCGGGCACGGGCGGGCGCACCGGGTCGCCGGTCCCCACGTCGACCAGGACGGACTCGGGCCACGGCAGCAGCGCGGCGCCGACATCGCACGCCCCGGTCAGATCGTCGGCGATGACGCAGAGGGGCTCCATGCCCCGTCAGTACTCCAGCAGCACCGCGCGCGCAGGCGCGCCGTCGAGGTCGGGGAACTTGAGCGGCAGGCACACGAGATAGTAGCGGCCCGGCGCGACCCGGCGCAGATCGAGTCCTTCGATGACGAAGATCCCCGCCCCGAGGAGGCGATGGTGCACCGGGAAGTCCGGGCTGCCGAACTCCTCGATCGAGAGGTAGTCCATGCCGACCGCGCGCACGCCGCGCTCGACCATCAGATCGGCGGCATCGCGCGTGATGAACGTGAAGTCGCGCTGGAAGCTCGGCGCGCTCCAGCGCGCCGAGTTGTCGGTGAGGCAGACGAGGATGTCGCCGCGTTCGAGCGGCACGCCCGCGAGCGACGCCGCGTCGACGGCGCGCCGCCCCCGCAGATCGGCCACCAGACACGGGCCCACCATGCGATCGAGCGGGACCTCGCCGAGGCGCGGGCCGTCGGCCAGGAAGTGGTACGGGGCGTCGACGTGCGTGCCCGTGTGGCTCCCCATGCCGAGGAGCGAGAGGTTGCACGGGTCGCCGTTCGCGATCCGGCGCACCGGCTCGACGCGCGGCTCGGGATCGCCCGGATACACGTGCTGGCCGGGCCCGTTCGGCACCGACACGTCGATCACGCGGCGCGGGCTCGTCATGCGATCCTCAGGCCGCCTTGCGCCCGTACGCCGCGGCGAGACCGCGCTCGCCCGAGCCTGCTTTGCCACGCGCGACCTCCGCCGCCACCCGGATCGCTTCGAGCAGGTTCACGTGGTCGGCGACGTTCTTGCCGGCGATGTCGAACGCCGTGCCATGTCCGGTGGACGTCCGGATGAGTGGCAGGCCGATGAGGAGCGTCACGACGCGCCCGAAGCCCACCAGCTTGACCGCCATGAGACCCTGATCGTGATAGAGCGCGATGGTCATGTCGTAGACGCCGTCGCGCGACTTCAAGAAGACCGTATCGGCAGGGAACGGGCCCTGCGCGTCGATGCCGCGCGAGCGCGCCGCCTCGATGGCGGGCGCCACGTGGTCGACCTCCTCGAGCCCGAACACGCCGGCCTCGCCGGCGTGGGGGTTGAGGCCCGCCACGGCGATCTTCGGCTTCGCGATCCCCATGTCGCGCAGCGCCGCATCCGCCAGCACGATGCGGTCGAGCATCCGCTCCTTGGTGACGTAGTCGCACACCGCGCGCAGCGCCATGTGATTCGTGAACAGCATGAGGCGCATCTTGTCGACGACCATCACCATCGCCGGCCGGCTGTGCGTCAGCTCGCCCAGGATCTCCGTCTGTCCCTCGTACGGATGGCCCGCCTCGTGCATGGCTTCCTTGTTGAGGGGCGCCGACACCATGGCGTCGATCGCGCCCGAGAGGCACATCGCGCCGGCATCCTTCGTGTAGCGCACGGCCGCGTCGCCGAAGCTGGGCTTCACCTCGCCCCAGCGGTGGAGGCCCATGTCGATGTTCGCGTAGTCGATCACCTCGATCGTGCCGGGCGTGCCCTGCGCGTCGGCGGGGCCCGCGATGCGCCGGATGGGCAGCCGCACGGCGGTTGCGTCCATCGCTTTCTCGAGCACGCGGGCATCGCCGAGCACGAGCGGGACGCACCACTCGGTCGCGCGCGGGTCGGCGAGCGACTTCACGGTGATCTCGGGGCCGATGCCGGCGGCGTCGCCCATCGTGATGCCGACGCGGGGTCGTTGGGTCATGGTCGTACTCCCGTGACGGGTGCGTGGGCCGGCCGCACGCCGGCCCGGCTGACCACCCGGTGATAGACGGCTTCGAGCCGATCGAGCACGTTCTCCCACGCGCGCGTGTCCTCGACGCTGGCGCGCGCGGCGCGTCCGAGGCGGGCGCGACCTTCGGGGTCGGCGAGCAGCGCGACGACGGCGCGCGCGAACGCGTCCGCGTCCCCGTCGGGGACGACGCGTCCCGTGACGCCGTCGACGAGCCCCTTGGCCGAGCCTGCCGAGGCGACGATCGCCTTTCCTTCGGCCATGTAGTTGAGGAGCTTCATCGGGAAGCCGGAGCGCTCGGTGCGGGGACAGACCGCGACGGCCGCCCGCCCGAGTCGCGCCCGGACCTCATCGTAGGACGCCGCGTGGACGATCTCCACCCCGCTCTCGGCCACCCCCGACGCGAGGCGTGCCGCGCCGGCCTGCGCGTCCGCATGGGTCACGAGGACCAGGCGGGCGCGCGGCTCCGCCGCCCGCACCTGGCGGAAGGCGCCCAGCAGGAACTCGAGGTTCTGGTAGCCGTCGAGGTTGCCGGCGTAGCACACCAGCGGCTCCTCGCCGGGACGGGCCGCCATGGGCCGTAGCTCGCCTGGAACGGCGACCGGCTCGATGCACGCGAGCGCCTCCTCGCGCACGCCTACCTGCCGGAGCCGCGCGCCGAGCTCGTCGGTGACGGCGATGCAGAAGTCGGCACGCCGCGGGACGTGTGCGTCGAGTGCACGGCCGATCCGTGCGGCCAGCCGCCGCATTTGCGGCGAGCGGGCGTACGTCGGCAGCTCGTCGGCCAGGGCGCTGTGGCCGTGATAGACGACTGGGCGGCCCGTGAGACGTCCGGCGGCGAGTCCCGCGATCGCCGCCTCGTAGTTGTGCGCGTGGACGACGTCGATGCCGTCGCGCCACACGATCCACGCGAGCCGCGCGACGAGGGCGGCGTCGAGGACGATGCGTGCCGGATGCACGCCCGGTCGATGCGCGAGCCACGTGCCGTAGGTGACGAGCCGGACCTCGTGGCCGCGGCTGCGCAGGCCGTCGGCCACGTGCCCCACGAGCACCTGCGACCCGCGGAAGGCCGGATACGGGCCGGCGACGACGAGCGCGACCCGCATCAGCGCGCCGCCTCCACGTAGCCGAGCGCCGCCAGGCGATCGGCCACCTCGCGGGCAGCAGCGGCGTCGTAGGGCGCCCGCTCACCCGTCGGCGGCGGCACCGTGTCCTCCTCGTACAAGGGCGTTCGCACGAGGGCGGCCGTCCGGACCGTGCCGTCGAGGCCGTGCGGGATCGGAACGCCGGCTGCGGCGAGCAGCGTCGGCACGGCGTCGGTGACGTGACACCGCGCGAGGGCGCCCGCGCGGACGCCGTCCCCCGCGAGCACGAAGAGCCCGTCGGGCCGATGGGCGCCGTTCATGCCCGCGCCCTTCCCCGCGCCGTGCCCGCGGCGATCGAGGGTCCGAATCGCGGGCCCCGCGCCGCCGCTGCGCAGACACGAGGGGCTGTAGCCCTCGACGAGCGCGAGATCGACGAGGACGTCGGGCGCCCGGTCGACGAACGGGCCGGAGAGGATTTCCTCCCGACGCCACGCGCGCGCCACGACCGGCCTGCCGTCGTCGTATCGCCAGCTCGTGAGCGCCGAGAGCACGTCGTCGCGCACGCGTTCGTAGTCGCCGCGAGCGACCGTGCCCTCCGGCTCGCGGCCGCGGACGTT